>CAYWIN010000241.1:0-2501 GCA_964458365.1 uncultured Propionibacteriaceae bacterium | reverse complement strand
GCCAGAAGGGTACCGGCCGCGCTCGTCAGGGTTCGCGCCGCGCCCCGCAGTGGGTCGGTGGTGGTGTGGTTCACGGACCGCAACCCCGCAGCTACGCCCAGCGCACGCCGAAGAAGATGATTGCCGCCGCGCTTCGTGGTGCGCTTTCAGATCGGGCCCGTGATGGTCGCATCCATGTGATCGCCGACCTGGTCGCGGGGGAGACCCCTTCAACGAAAGCGGCTCTGGCTGCGTTGGCCAAGATTGGTGGCGCAAAGCTGCTGGTCGTGCTCGATCGAGACGAAGATGTGGCCTGGCTGAGCCTGCGTAACGTGCCTAGCGTGCACGCTCTGGCCGTCGACCAACTTAACGCCTACGACGTACTGATTAGCGACGATGTCGTGTTCACCAGTGCTGCGCTGGCTGCTTTCACCGCTGGCCCCTTGAAGGGATCCAGCCAAGTGAGCATTGTCGCTGAGCCGGACCCAGAGGCTGAAAAGGCAGCGCCCAAGGCAACTAAAGCCAAGAGCGCTGCGAAGGCCAAGTCCGAGCCGAAGGAGGAAACCAAGTGAGCGAGCTGAAGATTCGCGATCATCGCGACATTCTGCTGGCCCCTGTGGTGAGCGAAAAGGCGTACAGCCTGCTGGACGAAAACAAGTACACCTTCCTCGTTGCGCCTGACGCCAACAAGACCGAAATCAAGATCGCGGTCGAGGCCGTTTTCGGTGTGACTGTGGTCAGCGTGAACACCGCGAACCGACAGGGCAAGCGTCGTCGTACCCGCGCAGGTTGGGGAAAGCAGAAAGACACCAAGCGCGCCATCGTCAGCGTCGCTGCGGGTCAGCGCATTGACATCTTCTCCGGCGCGGTCGACTGAGGCCGCAGGTAGCCAGACAAGGAAAACGAACTCATGGGTATCCGTAAGTACAAGCCGACCACTCCGGGCCGTCGTGGCTCTTCGGTGGCTGACTTTGTCGAACTGACACGCTCCACGCCAGAGAAAGCCCTGGTCACCAGCAAGCCGAAGACCGGCGGCCGGAACAACTCCGGCCGAATCACCACTCGGCATATCGGCGGCGGCCACAAGCAGGCCTACCGCATCATCGACTTCCGTCGCTATGACAAGGACGGTGTGCCGGCCAAGGTCGCGCACATCGAGTACGACCCGAACCGGACCGCACGCATCGCGCTCCTGCATTACGCAGACGGCGAGAAGCGCTACATCATCGCGCCGCTGGGCCTGAACCAGGGTGCGCGGGTGGAGGCCGGCGAAGGCGCGGACATTAAGCCCGGCAACAACTTGCCGCTGCGCAACATCCCGGTGGGCACCACGGTGCACGCTGTGGAGATGCGCCCCGGTGGCGGTGCCAAGCTGGGTCGCTCCGCGGGCGCACGAATCCAGCTCATTGCGCGTGAAGGAAAGATGGCTACTTTGCGCCTTCCCTCCGGCGAAATGCGGATGGTCGATGTTCGCTGCCGGGCGACGGTCGGCGAGGTCGGTAACGCTGAGCAGTCGAACATCAACTGGGGTAAAGCCGGTCGTAACCGTTGGAAGGGCGTTCGCCCGACTGTTCGCGGTGTGGCTATGAACCCGATTGACCACCCGCATGGCGGCGGTGAGGGTAAGACCTCCGGTGGCCGTCACCCGGTGTCACCTTGGGGTAAGCCCGAAGGTCGCACTCGAGACAAGAACAAGGCGAGTTCTCGCCTGATTATCCGCCGCCGCAAGTCCGGCAAGAAGCGCTGATAGGACCGGTGAGGTAACAACATGCCACGCAGCCTGAAGAAGGGCCCCTTCGTCGATGACCATTTGGTCAAGAAGGTTGAAGCCCAAAACGCCAAGGGCACCAAGCAGGTCATCAAGACCTGGTCACGGCGCTCGATGATTACCCCAGACATGATTGGGCACACGATTGCCGTCCATGACGGACGCAAGCATGTCCCGGTATTCGTGTCCGAGGCAATGATCGGTCACAAGTTGGGCGAGTTTGCACCGACCCGCACCTACCGCGGGCACATCAAGGACGACAAGAAGGCACGCCGCCGCTGAGCGGGCCAGAAGAGGAACTGGAAGAACAACCATGAGCAACAAAGAGCGACCCAGTCGTCGCGCAGCCCTGCTCGGGGACCGGCCTGGCTCCTACGCGATCGCGCGGCACGTCCGGATGAGCCCGATGAAGGTGCGTCGTGTCGTAGACCTGGTCCGTGGGATGGACGTTACCGAGGCACTGAATGTGCTGAAGTTCGCCCCGCAGGCTGCCTCCGAACCGGTGTACAAGGCCCTGGCCAGCGCGGCAGCAAACGCCGAGAACACGGAAGGGATGCGGGTCGATGAGCTGTACGTCTCTGCAGCTTTCGTGGACGAGGGCATGACGCTGCGCCGGATTCGGCCTCGCGCCAAGGGCTCGGCCAGTCGCATCCTGAAGCGTGCGAGCCACATCACCGTCGTCGTCGAGCCTAAAGCTGTGAAGGGAGCCTGAGCATGGGCCAAAAGATCAACCCCAATGGCTTCCGCCTCGGGA
>CAYWIN010000240.1:0-2522 GCA_964458365.1 uncultured Propionibacteriaceae bacterium | reverse complement strand
TTGCAGATGCCTAGTCCGAAAGTGTCTTCGCGGGCGAAAAAGGCGCTGAAAGCGTCGGTCAGCGCGGGGTTGAACATGATCGAGCGGGCCCACCCGACGCCGGCACCCAAAGTGTCGCCGTAGGAGAATCCGCCACCGGCCACCAGGCCCACCGCGTCGGAAAGATCGAATCGTCCCGACTGCAGGTCGGTCATGTGAACGTCGTAGGCATCAAACCCGGCCGTCGCGAAGGCGTGTGCGGTCTCCACATGGCTATTGACGCCCTGTTCGCGCAGCACGACCACTTTCGGCTTGGCGCCACGGTTGTAGTACGGAGCGGCGATGTCGTCTGTCGGGTCAAAGGTGGGGGCAACCACCAGGTTCGGGACGGCGGCAGCAACTGAGGCATGCTCTTCGTTGGCGCATTCGGGGTTGTCGCGCAGCGCGGCGATCCGCCAGGAAACCTCATCCCAGGCTTGCGCCAAGTCACCCAGGTCCTCGCTCAGCAAATCGCCGACCACCACGCGACGATCCGTGCGGGTGCCTCCAATTACCGAGCTCACCTCGGCCAATCCCTGGGCGGCCAGGACAGACAGGACAGCGTCAGCATCGGACGTTCCCAGCACCACGCCCAACTCCTCGGTAAACAGCGCTTCGAGGCTGTCCACGTTCAGCTGAACTCCGATGGCACCGGCAAACGCCATTTCGCAGACCGCGGCCCACAGCCCGCCATCGGAACGGTCGTGATAGGCGCTGACCAGGCCTTTGGTGCGCAGCTCGCTGAGTGCAGCGGCCAGCTTCACCAACAGTTGCGGATCGTCCAGATCAGGGGTGATGTCGCCGAACTGGTTGGTCACCTGAGCCAACATCGATCCGGCCAGACGGTTCTTACCCGCGCCCAGATCGATCAAGACCAAGGTTGAGCCGGGGGCCAGCTGCGGCGTCCAGGTGCCGGCCACGCTCGGCAGCGAGGCGAATGCCGAAACGACCAGCGACACGGGACTGGTGACCTGCTTGGTCTGGCCGTCCTCGTTCCAGCGGGTGCGCATGCTGAGGGAGTCTTTACCAACCGGCACCGAAATACCCAACGCCGGGCACAGCTCCATAGCCACCGCATTGACGGTGTCGTAGAGCGCGGCGTCCTCGCCGGGTTCACCGCACGCCGCCATCCAGTTGCACGACAGCTTCACCGTCGACAGCTCAACCGGGGCGGCCAGGAGGTTGGTGAGCGCCTCGCCGACGGCCATCCGCCCCGAGGCGGGAGCGTCAACAGCAGCCAACGGCATCCGTTCACCGGTGGCCATCGCCTGTCCGGCGAGTGAACGGAAATCGCTCAGCGTCACAGCAACATCAGCTACCGGAACCTGCCAAGGCCCCACCATCTGGTCGCGATGGTTCAGGCCACCGACCGAACGGTCCCCAATCGTGATCAGGAAGCGCTTGGACGCCACCGTCGGGTGCCGCAAGACCGCATAGGCGGCGGCGCGCACATCGAGGTCATTCAGGCTCAGTGCGGGTGCCATCCAGGTGACACGGGACACATCCCGGCACATTTTCGGCGGCTTGCCCAACAAGACGTTCATCGGCATGTCGATGGGACGGTCATCGTCGGGGGCATCGGTGGCATTCGGGGCCAGAACCAGCTGGCCATCGTCGCGGGCTTCACCCACGACGGCGAAGGGGCAGCGCTCTCGGGCGCACAGTGCCGCGAAACGGTCCAAGGACTCTGGGGCAATGGCGAGCACGTAGCGCTCCTGGCTTTCGTTGCACCAGATCTCTTTGGGGGCCAGCCCGGACTCTTCGAGTGGAACATTAGCCAGGGTGAAACGGGCCCCCAGCCCGGCGTCGTCCACCAGTTCGGGGAAGGCATTGCTCAGCCCGCCAGCGCCAACATCGTGGATGGCCAAAATGGGATTGTCATCGCCCGCATGCCGACAGTGGTTGATCACCTCTTGGGCACGGCGCTGAATCTCGGGGTTTCCACGCTGGACAGAGTCGAAATCCAGCTCGGCCGCGTTCGTGCCTGAGGCCATGGATGAGGCCGCTCCGCCGCCCATCCCGATCCGCATTCCGGGACCGCCCAACTGGATCAGCAGGCTTCCGGCCGGATACCGGACCTTGTGAGTTTGATCGGCGCTGATCGAGCCCAAACCGCCCGCGCTCATGATCGGCTTGTGGTAGCCGCGACGGATGCCGTCCACGGTCTGCTCGTACACCCGGAAGAAACCACCCAGACCTGGACGGCCGAACTCATTATTGAAGGCGGCGGCACCGATCGGTCCGGTGGTCATGATTTCCAGCGGGGACGCGATGTGGTCGGGGGCGCCGTAGTTGTCTTTTTCCCACGGCTCGTCGGTGCCAGGAAGGTGCAGATTGGACACGGCAAAGCCCGTTAGTCCAGCCTTCGGCGCCGAACCGCGACCGGTGGCGCCTTCGTCACGAATCTCGCCGCCCGCTCCAGTGGCGGCACCCGGGAAGGGGCTAATCGCGGTGGGGTGATTGTGGGTCTCCACCTTCATCAAGACATGGACCGTGCCTGGGCG
>CAYWIN010000239.1:0-2523 GCA_964458365.1 uncultured Propionibacteriaceae bacterium | reverse complement strand
ACCCGGGAGCGCCGACGCCGCCGGCATGCGCACCTTCCTGAGTAAGAACATGGGTGCGAAGCTGACGATCACCCACACGCCGAGCGGACTCGCCGTCCATGCAGACAACAACCAGGACGCCTGGGCCGCGGCGCAACAGGCGGTCGCCGCAACCAAGAACTACGGGCTGAAGGCGGTACGACTCGGCCAAGCACGGTGGACACACTCCCCCATCACACTGGCGCCGTGGGAAGGCACAGACAAAACCGCCACAACAGTGGATTTGATCTTCACCGTGCCCAAGAAGTGAGCCTCAGCGAGCGCTGGCCAGCAGTCTCGCGGCGGCAGCCTCAATGCGTTCATCGGTCGCGGTGAGCGCAACCCGCACATGCTGATCGGCCGACGCACCGTAAAAGTCGCCCGGCGCAACCAGGATCCCGAGTTCAGCGAGTCGCGCCACGCTCGTCCGGCAGTCCTCGCCAGCCGTGCACCACAAATACAGCGAGCCCTCGGAGTATTCGACGCGGAACCCTGCCGCCTCCAAGGCCGGACGAAGCAACGCTCGCCGACGGCGGTAACGTTCCCGCTGCTCAGCGACATGGTTCTGATCGGCCAAAGCAGCGGCCATCGCCGCCTGAACCGGGGTAGGCAGCATCTCACCGGAGTGTTTGCGCACCTCCAGTAGTGGCGCCACAAGATCGGAATCACCGGCCACGAAGCCCGCCCGGTAACCGGCCATATTCGACCGCTTTGACAGCGAATGCACTGCCAACAAGCCCGCAAGCGACCCGCCATTCACCGCAGGGTTCAGCACAGAGACCGGCTCTGCATCCCAGCCAAACTCGCCATAGCATTCATCGCTGGCCAGCACCGCGCCGACGGCGCGGGTCGCGTCCACCCAAGCGCGGGTCTCGTCAGCGCTCAAGATGCGTCCATGCGGGTTGGCCGGGGAGTTGATCCACACCAAAGCCGGCTTCAGGTCCGCGATTGCAGCAGGGTCGTCACAGGGGACGGCTCTCGCACCACACAGCCGGGCGCCCACCTCGTAAGTCGGGTAGGCCGTGGCAGGGATGACGATTACATCGCCTTCACCGAGCCCCAACTGGAAAGGCAGAAATGCTACGAGTTCCTTCGTGCCGATCACCGGCAAGACGCCGCTGTCGGCGAGACCCTGAGCATCCCACCGGCGCTGCAGATAGCCGACGATCGCCTGGCGCAACTGCGGCGTCCCCCACGTCGTCGGGTATCCGGGTGCATCAGCAGCGGCGACCAATGCGTCGCGCGCGACCTGCGGAGTCGGATCAACCGGGGTGCCCACCGAAAGATCGGCCAGGCCGTCTGGGTGAGCTGCGGCCCGTTGCCGGGCCGCAGCTAAGGAGTCCCAGGGGAAATCGGGCAGCCTCGCGGCAAGCCCAAAGCTCATTCCTTGACAGGAAGGGCGGCAACCAGCGGATGGTCACCGTCGTAAGCACCGAAGTCAGCTGCTCCACCCGGAGAACCGATTTCGGCGAAGAACTCAGCGTTGATGGCGGTGAACTGTGCCTGGTTCGCCGGGACGTCATCTTCGTAGAAGATAGCCGCGGTCGGGCAGACCGGCTCACATGCACCACAGTCGACACATTCGTCAGGCTGGATGTAAAGCGTCCGGGTGCCTTCGTAGATGCAATCGACAGGACACTCTTCGACGCACGCTTTGTCTTTGACGTCTACGCACGGATCTGTGACCACGTATGCCATCAGGACTCCTCACTTGGGGATACTAATCTCGTCGCTAACTGTACGAGTTCGGAGGGGAAACGGTAGTGGATCGCCACGGGCTGGAACCAGATACCCGGGTCAGTATCGGTGCCCATACGTCCGACGGGATCATCGAGGTGGTCGGCTGGGTGCTCACCGTCGACACCGATGGGCTGCGGGTCCGCACCCGGCGCGAAGACCTGTCGTTGCGCTGGAATGAGGTTCACAGCTGCCGCAAAATCGGCGTTCCGCGCGGAACCGATCCGCGGCGCGCCAACCCCGCACAGCTCGACAAACTCGCATCGTTGGCGGGGCTCAAAGGCCAAAAATTCGTGGCACGACTGTCCCAGTTGCTGGACGGGCGTTCGCCGGTGCGCGGCGACTGTCATCCGGCCGTCATAAACGGGCAATGGGCGATCATCGGAGACGAGTCAGAGTTATGGGCTGCCGCATGGGCGTCCGCGCGCGCCGACGCCCGCAGTGTCCTGGCGGTAACCAACGATCCGGATCGGATCACAGAGTTGTTGGCTGCGGGATTCTCACCGGCTCCACACCGCTAAAGCGGATGTCCCTCGCCCAGCTGTTTGGGCGAGGCCGACCCGAGCTGAGCCACGACCATCCCGGCCACCATCAAGGCGGCACCAAGGTAACCGCGCACGCCCATCGTCTCGTGAAGAATGAGCGCGCCACCGAGGGCACCAAACACGGACTCCATCGCCATGATCAATGCAGCGTGAGTGGCCAAAGCGTCACGCTGACCAACAACCTGCAAAGTAAAGGCCACCCCAACCGACAACAGCCCGCCAT
>CAYWIN010000238.1:0-2543 GCA_964458365.1 uncultured Propionibacteriaceae bacterium | reverse complement strand
GTCCGTACTGGTCATTGGCAACTTCGACGGCGTGCATCCCGGCCACCGCGAGGTTCTTGCTGAAGCAAAGCAACGTCATCAGGAGCTTCCCTTGGTAGTGGTCACCTTCTGGCCACACCCCGTTTCGGTGCTTCGGCCCGATGCCGCACCCTTGTTGCTGACCAGCCTGGAATCCCGAATCGAGCAGCTGACTGCCGCCGGAGCCGACCGCGTCCGGGTAATCGACTTCACCAAAGAATTCGCTGACTGGCCGCCGTCACGGTTCGTCGAAGAGATTCTGCTTCCCCTGGACCCCGAACTCGTTGTGGTGGGGGAGAACTTCCGCTTTGGCAAGCAAGCTGCGGGCACAGTGCAAACGTTGGTGGAACTCGCCGCTGGCCGTTTCGAGGTTGAAGGACTACCCCTCGTTCGATGGGGCGACGAGGAGACCTGCTCGACACGAATCCGGGCTGCCCTCGCCGAAGGAGACGTTGAACATGCCGCTGAACATTTGGGCAGACCGTTCTGTTTTCGAGGCGTCGTCGCTCACGGGGACCGACGCGGACGTCAGCTGGGCTTTCCCACGGCGAATCTCCCCGTGCCGAGCTTCCTGGCTTGCCCCAGTGATGGGGTCTACGCCGGATGGATCACTCGCCGGGATGGACTGAACGCCCATGGCGAAGCCCTGGCTCCAGGGATGCCCGCCGAACGCTGGCCGGCTGCGATCTCGGTGGGCACAAACCCCACTTTCGACGGGCTTTCTCGCCGGGTCGAGTCCTATGTGCTGGACCGAGACGACCTGGAGCTGTACGGAGCTCCGATCACCGTCGAGTTCAGCGCGCGAATCCGTGGCCAGATCAAGTTCACCAACATTGAAGAGTTGATCGACCAGATGCGTGACGATGTGGCGCAGTGCCGCAGCCTGCTCAAGTTGCCGCAGTGAAAACTGCCTGAAAGACAAAAGGAAGAGGGGCCCTGCCAAAACGGCGGGGCCCCTCTTCTGTGGTGATTAGACCAGAGCGGAGAGCGACTGCAAGATGTCCTCAACGCGCTGCTTGGCATCACCAAACAGCATCTGGCTGTTCTCCTTGAAGAACAACGGGTTCTGGACGCCGGCATATCCGGTGGCCATCGACCGCTTGAAGACGATCACATTGGATGCCTTCCACACTTCGAGCACCGGCATTCCAGCGATCGGGCTGTTCGGGTCGTCCAAGGCGGCAGGGTTCACGGTGTCATTGGCACCGATCACCAACACCACGTCGGTGTCGTCGAAGTCCTCGTTGATTTCGTCCATTTCCAGGACGATGTCGTAAGGAACATTGGCCTCAGCCAGCAACACGTTCATGTGACCGGGCAAGCGTCCGGCCACGGGGTGAACACCGAAGCGGACGCTGACCCCATGAGCGCGCAACTTGGCAGTCAAATCGGCCACCGGGTACTGCGCCTTGGCCACCGCCATGCCGTAGCCGGGAGTGATAATCACGCTGGAGGCATTCCACAGCATCTCCGCTGCGCCTGCAGCATCGATTTCGCGGTGCTCGCCATGCTCTTCGTCCGAGGACGCGACGGTTCCGCCATCCACGCCGAACCCGCCCAAGATCACCGAAATGAACGAGCGGTTCATCGCTCGGCACATGATGTAACTCAGGATGGCACCCGAAGAACCGACCAACGATCCGGTGATGATCAGCAGATTGTTGCCCAGCATGAAGCCTGCTGCGGCCGCCGCCCATCCGGAGTAGGAGTTCAACATCGACACCACGACCGGCATATCGCCACCACCAATCGCGGCGACCATGTGGAAGCCGAGGGCGAAGCCGATAATGGCGATGGCAACGATGATGATCCATCCCAGCACGGTGGGGGCATGATGCTCGCCGGTGCCGACCATCGTGAAAGCCACCATCAGGCCGAAGAAGACCAGGAATCCAAAGAGGTTCAGCAGGTTGCGTCCCGGCAGCGTCAACGGAGCAGACTTCATCTTCGCCGACAGCTTGAGGTAAGCGATCACCGATCCGGTGAAGGTGTAAGCGCCGATCAGCACACCGAGAGCGACCTCAACCAAGTGCACGGTACCGCCGGCGGATTCGCCGGGAACGGCAAAGGAGTTGAAGCCGACCAGTACGGCTGCCATACCCACAAAGGAGTGGAACATGGCAATCAACTCGGGCATCTGGGTCATCTCGACCTTGCGAGCAATTGGCGTCCCAATCAGGGCGCCAATCAGCAAGACCGCGACGATCAGCGCCAAAGTGATTTCCGGTGACCAACGAGAATCGCGGACGGCCGGGTCGATGCTTTGATGCGCAGCGAAACTCATGTAGACCGACGCGCCAATGACAGCGACCAGAGCCAAGCCCATGCCGACCATGCCGGCCATATTTCCCATTCGGGCAGTGGTCTGCTTGGACAGGCCTGCCAGAGAGAGAATGAAAAGTACGCCCGCAACGATGTATAGGCCTTGGATCAGCTGTGTGATCTGATCTGCGGTGAGTCCCATACTCATGCCTCCTTCTTGAACATGCCGAGCATCCGGTAGGAGACCAGGAAGCCGCCGAAGA
>CAYWIN010000237.1:0-2631 GCA_964458365.1 uncultured Propionibacteriaceae bacterium | reverse complement strand
GATCTTGGTGATGTGGCTGGCGAGCTTGGCCGTCTTGGTTTTCCAAAAGGACCTCGGCACTTCGCTGCTCTTCTTCGGCCTGTTCGTCGTGATGCTCTATGTGGCTACGGAAAAGCCCAGCTGGCCGATTCTGGGAACCGTGTTGTTCCTGGGCGGCGCATTCGGCGCTTTCCTGGTTTTCGGGCACGTCAAAGAGCGTGTTTCGGCCTGGCTCGATCCCTTCTCGAATTTTCAAGACAACTATCAGGTGATTCAGGGCCAGTTCGGTATGGCGTGGGGCGGGCTTTTCGGCACCGGATGGGGACTCGGGCGCCCAAATCTCATCCCGCTGCCGAAGAGCGACTTCATTTCCGCCGCTCTCGGCGAGGAAATCGGCGTGACCGGACTTCTGGCCTTGGTCATCGTGTACGGGTTCATCGCCGCCCGCGGGTTCCGTTCCGCTTTGGGTGCGCGTGAGCCGTTCGGAAAGCTGCTCGCCACGGGCTTGTCGTTCGTCTTTGCGATTCAGGTTTTCGCCATCGTTGGGGGCGTCACTCGGCTACTTCCCCTGACCGGTTTGACGACGCCATTCATGTCGCAGGGTGGGTCGTCTCTGGTGGCAAACTGGGTGATGATTGGCCTGCTGCTGGTGATCACCCACCAGGTGCGCGAACCGGTGGTCGAAGCTGCCGCGCTGCCGATGGCTTCTTTGGAGGGCGACACCACCGAGTTGATCGACGTTGGTTCACTGGGACAGATGCAACCGCTTTCTGACGCCACAGCTTCGATCCCTGCGGCACCCATCGCCAGCAACGAGCCCGGTGACGAAGCACCGACGGCGATCACGTCGCTGCCTGAGGACCCAACCGACCCGAGTGGGGGCGCCCAATGAACCATCCGATCCGTCGAGTGGCGCTCGCTGCGATGGTGATGATCCTCGCCCTGATGGTCAACATTTCGGTCTCCTACGTGGTGCGCAGCGACGCTCTGGATGCACGACCGGAAAACCGCCGGGTGACGGATGCCCGGTTCGGAACAGATCGTGGACCGATCATGGTGGCCAACGCTCCCATAGCGAAGTCGGTCGCGGTGAAGGATCAATACCGCTATCAACGGGTGTATCCCTCTGGTGTGCTTTACGCGCCTGTCACTGGCTATTACACCTACCAATACGGTGCGTCCGCTTTGGAGGCTTCCTACTCTGCACAGCTTTCTGGCCAGGACAGTTCGCAGTTTCTCGCTCGCCTGATCAGCCTGGCTACCGGGAGTAAGGCAAAAGGCGGCACGGTCGAAACGACGATCAGCGGCAAGGCGCAACAGGCCGCATGGAAGGCCCTGAATGGACGCAAGGGTGCCGTGGTCGCTATCGACTATCGCACCGGCGCGATCAAGGCTTTGGTGAGCTCCCCCAGCTACGACCCCAACGCTTTGGCGACCCACAATCTCAAGCAGGCAAGCAAGGCCTGGAAGGCCCTCAACGCCGACCCGAAAAAGCCGATGAGCAACCGGGCCACCCGGGAGATTTACCAGCCCGGTTCCACCTTCAAACTGGTCACGGCGGCAACCGCGTTGGAGTCAGGGATGACGCCCAGTTCGACGGTCAACGGCACGGCCTACAAACTGCCGGGTTCCACCAAGAAGGTCCCCGGCTGCGGCAGCGCCAATCTGACACTCACGAAAGCCCTCGAAGTGTCGTGCAACCCGGCATTTGCCCGCCTTGGTGTTCAGCTTGGCCAAGACAAGTTGCGCGACCAGTCGCAGAAGTTTGGTTTTGGCACCAAGTTCCTCACCGACATCGGTTCGGTGCCGAGCGTGTTCCCCAACGATTTGGATTCGGCCCAGACTGCGCTCGTCGCGTTCGGGCAGTACGACGTGGCCGCCACTCCTTTGCAGATGGCGATGGTTTCGGCAGCGATTGCCAACAACGGCGTCTTGATGGAACCGTACGTGGTGAACCGGGTTATGGACTCCGACCTACGCGTCATCAGTCAAACCACACCCAAAGAGCACGGACGCGCCTTGAGCACCAGCTCTGCGGCGGCGATGCAGCAGATGATGGTCGACGTGGTGAACAACGGAACCGGTCATCGCGCCCAGATTTCCGGGGTGAAGGTGGGCGGCAAGACGGGGACGGCCACCAATGACGCCGGGCGTAGCCCGTATGCCTGGTTCACCGCATGGTCTGATGATCCTCACATTGCGGTTTGCGCATTTGTCGAGGATGCTGGCATCCCGGCCCAAGACATTGCTGGTGGACGGGTTGCGGCACCAATAGCCAAATCCGTGATTGAGTCCCTGCGATGATCGCGGAGGCCAAACCACCCCAGGATCGGCAACAATGTACGGGTTGCGCTGAGTCACTTCGTGACCGTGCGGAGTGGAAAGGAATCGGGCAATGACCGAAGAGCCAAGGATTCTCGGCGGCCGCTACCAGCTGGGTGAAACGCTGGGACGCGGCGGAATGGCTGAGGTTCGCAAGGCACGCGACCTCCGACTGGGTCGTGAGGTTGCTATCAAGCAACTCCGAATCGACCTCGCGTCGGACCCGACCTTCCAGGAACGCTTTCGCCGTGAGGCTCAGGCCGCGGCAGGGCTAAACCATCCCAACATCGTTGCCGTGTACGATTTCGGCAATCAGGACGGCATGCTGTA
>CAYWIN010000236.1:0-2694 GCA_964458365.1 uncultured Propionibacteriaceae bacterium | reverse complement strand
TCTTCAGCCCACGGGCAGCGGCTTCAACATGGACCGCTGGGGAGACCCCGTGGGCTGAAAAGACGACGATGGAGCCAGGCGGAACCTGGTCAAGCTCTTCGACAAAGACAGCCCCATGAGCTTCCAGGTCTTCCACCACGTGACGGTTGTGAACAATCTGCTTGCGCACATAAACCGGGGGTCCGTACAGGTCTAATGCCTGCTCCACAGTGACCACAGCTCGGTCCACTCCGGCGCAGTATCCCCGTGGCGCAGCGACCACGACCTTCTTGCTCGCCATGGCAGCCAGTCTAGGTTGCCCGCAAGAACCCTCCCGACGCTGAGAAGGCAAATCCCGGTCGAGCACCAGAAATGGGGGCGATGACCGTTAGCCTGCAGGCATGGCAATGACCAGCTCCGCCGAGCAGCCCCAACCCCTTCGCGAAGTGGTGGCCGGAACGAAACGATGGATCGAACGCCTCGGCGCGATTTGGGTCGAAGGCCAGCTGATTGAGATCAACACTCGATCGGCAGTCATGCAGTTCTTGACGATGCGTGACGCCGTCGAAGAAGTCTCGGTCACCATCACGACGACCCGTGCGGTCCTGGACGCCGCTGGCCCGCTCACCCAAGGAACCATGGTTGCGGCCTGGGTGAAGCCGGTGATCTGGGCGAAATCCGGCAAGCTGGTCTTTGACTGTCGCGAGATTCGGCCGTCCGGGGAAGGACGCCTGCTGGCCGCCATCGAACAACGCAAGCGCATGCTGCAAGCCGAAGGGCTGTTCGACCCGGCCCTGAAAAAGTCTTTGCCCTTCCTTCCACGCACGATCGGTCTGATCACCGGCGCCAACAGCGCCGCCGAGCGAGACGTGGTCGAGAACATTGCTCGCCGCTGGCCGGCAGCCCAGTTGGAGATTCGACACACCCTGGTGCAAGGGCCATCCGCAGTCGAGCAAGTGATCGCAGCACTGGCCGAGCTCGATGCCATCCCAGAAGTTGAGGTCATCATCATCGCCCGGGGCGGAGGATCGCTGGAAGACCTACTGCCGTTCAGCGAGGAAGCTCTGATCCGAGCCGCCTTTGCCTGCACAACTCCCCTGGTCAGCGCCATTGGACATGAGCCCGACACCCCAATCCTCGACCTTGTCGCCGACCTCAGGGCGTCCACCCCCACCGATGCCGCCAAGCGGGTCGTCCCCGACGCCGCCCAAGAGTCCGACCAAATCCGCACCGCACTCTCCCGACTGCGCCGCTCGGTCATCGCGATCGTTTCCGGCGAACAGCGCCGCCTGGACGAATTCCGAAGCCGTCCAGTGTTGCGCGATCCGTCCGCCAACGTCGACGTTCACACCGAACGACTCGCCACCATCCAGGAGCGACTCAACCGGGCGATGGACGTGCGGCTGCGGGAGGAGCGCAACAGCCTGGCCCACGCCCTGGATCGCATTCGGGCGCTGTCACCGCAAGCCACCCTGCAACGCGGCTATGCGATCCTGGCCGACGCCGACGGCCACACCATCGACCGAGTCGCCACCACCAATAAGGGAACAAAACTCATCGCCCGTTTGGCCGACGGCCAGCTGGGTCTCACCGTCACCTCCACCACACTTCAGGAGCAGTCATGAGCGCAAAGAAGACCGAACTGAGCTACGAAGAGGCCCGCGATCAGCTCGTCGAAACGGTCCGCAAACTTGAATCGGGCGACGTGCCGCTAAGCGAATCGATGGCGTTGTGGGAGCGCGGCGAAGAGCTGGCCAAGATCTGCCAGACCTGGCTGGACGGCGCCAAAGCCAAGATTGACGCCGCCCGAGCGCAGTCCGAGTCCACTTCGGAATAGAGGACGCCTCAACTACCTGGTGTATTCGGGCAGGTGGGCGCTGAGTTCGGCGAAAAGCGCCCCATTGAGGTCGAAGGCCAGCCGAACCTCATCGACGACCGCTTCGCGGATGTGGGCATCCATCACAGCGGCATCCAGACGGCCGCGATAGTCGTCCTTGTAGAGCTTGGGTTTCGACACTGCAGCAAAGTCGTAGAAGGCGATGCCTTCCTTCGCCTTCAACCCGAATGTTTTCTTCAACACCACCGCTATTGCTTGGCCGCCCGAAAGGTCACCGAGGTAACGGGTGTAGTGATGGGCAAGGTAGCGGTGCGGATAGGTCAGGCACGATTGAATGCGAGCGACATAATCTCGCACAGCCGGGGTATCGGCAGGCAGCCCTTCCCCGTCAGACCAGTAGGCCAGATCGGCGCGCAAGGCCTGGCTGCGAAACAGGACAGGGTCGACGACTTGAGCCGCAATCGGGTCATCGGCCAACTCGACGGCCACGGTTTCCAAAGCGGCATAGATCGGGGCAAGCCGTGCCAGATAGGCGGCGTAGCCAGTCGCATTCACCTTTCCGTCTACCAGGGCGGCCATGAAACGGGACGCTTCTGCGCGCTCATGTTCATCCCGGGTACCTTCGCGCATCTGCGTCGAGAGCGGGAACTCCGTCACTGTGGTCATTTTTGTCTCCTTCGTTATTTGTGAGGCAAGGGAAGGTCTGTGTCGGCAGCGGCGGGCACGTCACGCACGGGAATCACCAGCAACTGACCTGGGGAAGTACGGATGATGTCGACGGGCAGGCCGTAGACATCCGTGATGAGGTCCGAGGTGAGCACATCTTCAGGCGGTCCCACGACACGAAGCTGCCCATGATCGAGGATGGCGATCCGGTC
>CAYWIN010000235.1:0-2733 GCA_964458365.1 uncultured Propionibacteriaceae bacterium | reverse complement strand
CCTCTTGTCTCGTGGGCTCGGAGATGTGTATAAGAGACAGGTATTGATCTGGGCGACAAGCTCTTTGCCTTGGGTGCTCTTGCGTTCCGCCACAGGAGCAACAAGGTCGAAGGCGATTCGAGCTCCCTGCAAATTCCCCTGGAAGTCGTACAGGTCGGTGTGCGACCACCAGTCCTCTTCGCCCGTCACTTTTGACACCGCAACTTCCTCAAGCAGTGAGGACGCACCGTTGGAGACCGCAGCGATGTCGACCCGTCCGGTAGTGGTGAAGTTCGCCGCATGGACCGTGCTGTAGAGCTTGCCGATGTCGGCGACCAGGGTCTTGGCGATCACGGCGCGTTGCCGGCTGGTGGAAGGGGACCAGCCGGACCAGGCCGATGTCCCGTCGGGTTGAAGGGCGTTTTTGGCCGGGACCCAGAGGTCCTTCTCGATGCGGTGGAATCCGAGCCATTGAGTGAAGGTGGGGTCGTCGGCCGCGAGAGCTTTTGCCTCGGCGAGGTAGTCGATCTCGCGATAGTCGATGCGAGGATCCAAGACGCCCAGGGATTCAGCGATGGGTTCGATGCGTTCGTAGTGGACGCGAGTGGAGGCGAAGAGGCTGCGGGCCTTGGTGTCGTTGCCGGCTGCGTAGGCGGCGGTGAGCTGGGCAACTTTGGGCTGCAACTGCGCGACTTCGTTTTTGACGAAGTTCACGTAGTTGATGACGGCACCGTCAAGGAGCTCCTTGTCAGCGCCGGAGAGCTGCACCTTGTCGCCCGTGACGGTGAACGCCGCTTTCCCCACGTTTTCCCCACGCATTCCGGGCTTGCAGGCCGTGAAATAGCTTCCCGGCTGCAACGTGACGGTGAGATCGGCGTGCGAGCCCGGGGCGATGTTCTCCTTTTCGGCGACGATTCGCAGACCATCGCTGGCTAGGAGATAAAACTCGGTGGTTTGGGTGCCGGAGTTGGTGACCTGGAAGGTGGTGTGTCCGCTGGGGGTGGAGTTGCTCGACACGGTGCACGCGTCATTGCTGGAGGAGACCGTAAGCGTGCCATCGGCGGCTCCGGTCGGGCCGGCAGCGCATCCGGTCAACAGGAGGGCCGTGGCGCTGCCGGCTGCCGTCCAGCGCAGGGTGTGGGAGTTCATCGGGCGGTCCTTTCGGGGACGTGTGTGGGTTCGGATGTGTGGTTGGGGGAGGGCCTGTCTTGGGTGGCGGTGGCGTTTTCTGGTGAAGGCCGCCGCGGGGTCGGACGGCGGCGTGCGGCGGCGACGAATCGCGGCAGCACGATGCCGAGGTAGAGAGCCCAGACGGTGATTTCCAGCCAGCTCATCTGCGGGGTGAATCCGATCGTGCCTTTGGCGAGCGTGGCGAGCAGCCCGGCAGGGTCGATGGTGTTGGTCAGATCAAACGCCCAGCCGAAAGGGAACGCGGCAAGCCAAAATGGGCCGTCGGTGAGCCCGACGAGTACGTCGCCGGTGCGCAAATCTGTCGGAGTAATCGGATGGCCCGAGTATGGGCCGGGAAGGACCGCAGCCTCTTGGAGGTCGTGGATCCCGTAGGCCAGGATTCCGGCGGCGACGATGATCAGGAAGGCCCCGGTGATAGTGAAGAAGGTTCGCAGGTTGAAGCGAATGATGCCGCGGTAAAACCCGTAGCCGATGCCCGCTGCGGCGCCGATGCCCGCGATGACTCCTCCGAGGGCTTCAAGTTGGGTTGCCCAGCCCCAAAGCATCAACGTGGTTTCGACACCTTCTCGCCCCACGGAGAGGAACGCGATCCAGGCGATGGCCCAACCGCTGCCAATAGTCAGTGCGGCGTCGGTGGTCGATTCAAGTTCTGACTTGAGGTTGTGTCCAGTCCTCATCATCCAAAAGACCATCCAGGTCACCATGGCCACCGCGAGAATCGACAGACTGCCGCCGATGATTTCTTGGGCATTGAAACTCAGGCCGCGGGTGCCGAAGGTGAAGATTGCGCCAAGTCCAAGCGCGATGACGATGGCCGCAGCAACTCCCCACCAGATCTTGGTGAGGACGTCGCCGCGGGCACGCTTCTTGACCAGCGCCACCAGGATTCCGACGATCAGTGCGGCTTCCAGGCCCTCGCGCAATCCGATCAAGAAGGAGGCGAGAAACATGTGAACCCCGTCTGTGGTTAGCTTAGGCTCGCCTAAGGTGATTACGTAACGGGAACATTAGCAAAATATGGGGATGCGTCAAGCCACAGCCCGTAGGGCTCCTCAGTAGGGGTCGGCAAAGAGGGCCGAATTGCCCCAGACGGGCAAGAGTTCCGCTGGTAGATGTGCTCAGGATCTACTCGCGCCGAGCCACCGAAGCATTGCTTTCGGCCGCCGGCAGTCGAGGTTGCTCAGTGGGCGCGAGCGGGCGCGGTATGCCCGCAGCAGTACCACGACACGTCGAGGGCCTGCAGGCGAGTCAGAGCCGCGGATGACCGTGCGGGGTTGTCATCAAGGAAGGCGGGCATAGCGGTGAGTCACCCATCCACGCAACGGCCCGCGTCGCCGGCGAAAAGGACGTCGCGATAGTGGAAGGCGTAATGGCCCGGTGTGTGCCCGTCGCACCTCAAGGCGACGAGCTCGGCGGTGATTTGTCGATCCCCGTCCAAGAGCTCGAGATTGTCGGGAACCTCAGGAGTGCCGACCCGGCTGGTGATTCGTCGAAGACGGCACTCCGGCTGGCGCTCGCCGAGAAGGATCGCGACGTCCGGGGCCCCCATGTGCACCCGAGCCC
>CAYWIN010000234.1:0-2752 GCA_964458365.1 uncultured Propionibacteriaceae bacterium | reverse complement strand
CTCGTGGGCTCGGAGATGTGTATAAGAGACAGCCTTAACCGCGTCGACGAGATCGTGGTCTTCCATCAGCTGACGAGCGAAGATATCGAGCGGATCGTCGACCTGATGGTGGCCGAGATCGAAACGCGTCTGAAGGATCGGGACATGGGCATCGAGCTCACCCCTGCTGCCAAGGCACTCATCGCCAAGCGTGGCTTCGACCCGGTGCTGGGTGCGCGCCCATTGCGTCGGGCGATCCAGCGCGACATCGAGGACATGTTGGCCGAGAAGATCTTGTTTGCCGAGATCCATCCAGGAGAAATCGTGGTTGTCGACGTGGCGGAGGACGGTTCCGAGCAGCCGTTCACCTTCACGGGGCAAGTGAAGAGTCCAGTTCCCGATTCGCCGACCGCTGACCTGGGCCGAAGCTCTTAAGCCCAGACGTCAGCGCGGGGACAGACCCCGACTATCGAGCAATGCCCCAGACCGGATAACCGATCTGGGGCATTGCTATGGCTCGGAAACTACCAAAGCCGCGACTCCTCGACGACGGTGCTTGGCCCGCGTCAGCCTTCCGAAGGAAAGAGGAATTCGTCGATCAGGAATGGCCTGAGGCCAGGATGACGCCGATGATGCTGCCGTAGATGACGATCATCATGATCAGATAAAGGGCCATGCCCGCCAGATAGACCAGACCGATGATGTTCAGCACCAAGCCAGCGGTGAGCATTCCGCCGTCCCGATAGACGCCAGGGTTTGCTGCGACCTCCTTGCGTCCCTTCAATGCCATGCGCAACCCAAAGGGCGAGGTGACGCCGCAAAAGACCAGGCTCAAAATCCCCAAAACCATCGAAGGTGTGCCGTTGGGGTGATCAGGGAGTACCAGCGGGTACGCATACCCGGCATACGGCCCGGGGTAGGGCTGCTGGACGGGGTATTGCGCCGGGGCGTAAGGCTGTTGTGGCTGGGAGGGCGCTGAGGTCGGAGCAACGTAGGGCTGCGAATAGGCCGCCCCGCTCTGGTCAGAGGTGCCGTCCTTGCTGGGCTGCGAGCCGGATGGGTACTGCTCGTTCGACATGTGAATCCCTTACCTTGGGTCAGAACGCGGCCAAGACCGGCCGAAGCGATGAGTTAATGCACGTGGGTGATGGCATCTGCAAAGGGGACGGTCGAGGGCCCGAACCCAAGACGACTGGGAGGATCTTGCCCGCAACGACGTACCCCGTCGAAGGCAAGATCCCTTCCAGCAAAAGTGGTCGATCAGAGCATTAGCGGTAGGAGGACGCGCCGGCCGTGAGCCCAACGAAGACGATCAGCCAGAAGATGAAGTACACCAGCCAGAAAGCCAGGCCCACCAGGCCGATGATGTTGAGCACGAAGCCTGCGGTGAGTGAGCCGCCCGAGCGATAGGCGGTCGGGTTGGCCGCGACTTCTTTGCGTCCTTTGACGGCCATGTATAGGCCAAAGGGTGACGTGATGCCACAGACAACCAGGCTCAGAATGCCGAGGACCAGCGACGGCGTTGCACTGGGGTGATCAGGCAGCACCATTGGCGCGACGTAGCCGGGGTAGGGCGCAGCGTAGGGCTGTTGAGCCTGGTACTGCGGAGCGGCGTAGGGCTGTTCCTGCTGGTAGGTTGGCTGAGGATCAACCGGGGGCACATAGGGTTGTGAAGCATCGAAACCGCTGTTGCCCGGCGTGGTGTTGCCGTAGTTGGACGGTGGTTCCGAAGGAAATTGTTGGTCTGACACAGAAGTTCCTTCCAAATGGATCTGGCGGGGCTAAATCTAGCGGCATAAAAGCGCAGACGCATTCTTGCTCATTTTGAGCCGAAAGGCACACCATCTCCCGACCAGTGGGCACTGATGGGGAGTGGATCTTCGAGTGGCCCCGTCGGACAAAACCTTGCCCTTGAACACCGACCGGCGTTCAAGGGCAAGAATCAAATGGTGTGGTTGTTCGCAAGCGAAATCAGTGGCCCGCTCCAGCCCCGGCGGCGGCCACGCCAAACACAAAGAGCCAGAAGATTACGCCGATCAGCCAGCCGGCCAGGTTTACGAGTCCGATGATGTTAAGCACGAAGCCCGCAGTCAAGGTCCCACCGTCGCGATAGGTACCTGGGCTGGCCGCGACTTCTCTGCGCCCCTTGACGGCCATGTAGAGGCCAAAGGGTGCGGTAAGCCCGCAGACGAGCAGGCTCAAAATGCCGAGCACCAACGACGGTGTCGCACTGGGATGATCGGGAGCAGCCGCTGATCCCGCTGGCGCCTGATAAGCCGCGGAGTACGACTGTTGGGGTGCCTCGTAAGGCTGTTCTGCTTGATAGCGCGGAGCAGCACTGGGAGGTTCAGTTGGGTAGGTCGGCTCGGGATTAACCGGAGGCACCTGGGGTTGTGAAGAATCGAAGCTGTTGTCGCCTGACGGGTTGCTGCCGTCATTGGCTGGAGGCTCCGGAGAATTCTGTTGATCTGACACTGGAGTTCCTTCCGCTCGTCAAAAGCTAGATTCAATCTAGCGTCGATCATCGCTTTGTGTTTGGCTCGCAAAATTCTCGGCCGAAGAAATCAATCTGGTGAAGAGGGTCATGTTTTCGCCGTGCGGCGTGGTGAACGGCCGGTTTGCGCGACGCAACTTAGTCTGAATCTATGAGTTCGTTGCTTCATCCCTCGGGCTCCCAGTCACCGCAGGTTTATTGGCGGCGGCGACTCCTGGTGCTTGGCGCAGCTCTCGTCGCTCTCGTTTTCTTGATCTGGCTGGTGGTCCCCAAAGGAAC
>CAYWIN010000233.1:0-2762 GCA_964458365.1 uncultured Propionibacteriaceae bacterium | reverse complement strand
GCTGATTGCCGAAGTTGGCCCTGAACTGGGCGGACGCCTGCGCGCGGGACGGTCGCGCAATGACCAGATCGCCACACTGATTCGTGCCTACCTGCGCGACGCAAACCAGGTGCTGGCTGCGGACCTCACTGACCTCATCACAGCATTGGCCGACCAGGCTGAAGCGAATATGGGTGCGATCATGCCCGGACGGACCCATTTGCAGTCGGCGCAGCCGGTCTTGCTCAGTCACCATCTGTTGGCACATGCGTGGCCTTTGGTTCGAGACATTCAGCGCCTAAAGGACCTCGGTCGGCGTTTGTCATTGAGCCCGTACGGGTCGGGTGCGCTTGCCGGTACCTCGCTGGGTCTGGATCCGGAGTTGGTGGCGACGCAGCTGGGGTTCGCCGGTTCGGTACCGAACAGTATCGATGGCACCGCAGCCCGTGACCTGGTTGCTGAGCAGGCCTACATCTTGGCTCAGATTGGGGTGGACCTGTCGCGGCTCAGCGAAGACATCATCTTGTGGTGCACCGCGGAGTTTGGTTTTGCCACACTCTCGGATTCTTGGTCGACGGGCTCAAGCATCATGCCGCAGAAGAAGAATCCGGACGTGGCTGAACTGGCGCGCGGCAAGGCCGGACGGTTGATCGGAAATCTCAGTGGCCTGCTCGCCACATTGAAGGGTCTTCCGCTGGCCTACAACCGGGATCTCCAAGAAGATAAAGAGCCCGTCTTCGACGGCCTGGACCAGCTGCGGGTGCTTTTGCCGGCAGTCGCGGGAATGGTGTCGACGCTCACCTTCCACCACGATCGGATGGCTGACGTTGCCCCCAAGGGCTTCTCGTTGGCGACCGATGTTGCTGACTGGCTGGTGCGTCAACGGGTGCCTTTTGCCCAGGCCCATGAGATCGCCGGAGCATGCGTGAAGTTCTGCGAGCAGGCCGGGATTGAACTCGCCGACCTGTCTCCGGCTCAGCTTGCCGAGATTTCTCCTGCGTTGACCCCTCAGGTCTTGGACGTGCTCACCATCGAAGGTTCGGTGGCGTCCCGCAACGGTCGAGGCGGAACGGCCCCCGTCCAGGTGCAGGCTCAATTGGCGGAGCTGCGCGCAACTTTGTGACCAGAGCCGAACCTCCCGATGTTGGCCAGAGCTGGTGTCGGGGCGCGGTGAGGCGCCTGCACATTAGGCTTGCTCAACGTGAACGCACTTCTTGAAGAACTGTCCTGGCGTGGTTTTATCGCCCATTCAACCGACCTTGATGCGCTCGGCGCGACTCTCGATGCCGGACAGATCACGTCTTATGTGGGTTTCGATCCGACTGCTCCCAGTATCCACATGGGCAACCTGGTTCAGCTGATGGTCTCTCGGCGGTTGCAGGCTCACGGGCATCGCCCTTTCCTGCTCGTGGGTGGCTCCACCGGTCTGATCGGCGATCCCAAGCAGTCCAGCGAGCGAAATCTGAACCCGAAAGATGTGGTCCATGAATGGGTGGAGCGTATTCGGGCGCAGGTGAGCAAGTTTGTGGACTTCGAAGGCCCCGCCGCAGCCCAAGTGGTCAACAACTACGACTGGACCAGTGAGCTGAGCACCCTGGATTTCTTGCGTGACATTGGCAAGCACTTCAGCGTGAACCGGATGCTCGACCGGGAGGTGGTCAAAGCTCGGTTGGAATCAGGTATCTCCTACACCGAGTTTTCCTACATGCTGCTGCAGTCCTTGGACTTCCTTGAGCTGTACCGACGCCACGGGGTCGTCTTGCAGACGGGCGGATCGGACCAGTGGGGCAACCTCACCAGCGGCGTCGAACTCATTCGCCGCGCGGACGGTGGCAAGGCCCACGCGATTGCCACTCCGCTCCTGACGAAGGCCGACGGCTCGAAGTTCGGCAAGACAGAGGGCGGAACGGTGTGGCTAGATCCCCAGATGACCAGCCCGTACGCGTTCCACCAGTTCTTCTTGAACGCCGAAGATTCAATGGTGGGTAGCTACCTGCGGATCTTCTCTGAACGCAGTAAGGACGAGCTCGACGAAATCTTGGCCCAAGCGGCCGAGGCGCCACATCTACGGGTAGCCCAGCGGGCGTTGGCTGACGACATCACTGATCTTGTGCATTCGGTCGCAGAACGCCAGGCGGCTACAGCAGCCGCTGCAGCCCTGTTTGGCGGGGGAGAACTGCGGGAGCTAGCTCCAGACACCCTGGCGGCGGTTCACGCCGAGCTGGGAGGCGCTCAGCTCGCTGTGGGCACCGATCTGCCCAACATTGTGGACGTCATGGTGGCTGCAGGGGTGATCGCCAGTAAGTCTGCGGCACGTCGTGCCGTCACCGAAGGCGGGGCCTACCTGAACAACGTGAAGGTGACCGACGTCGATCACGGGATCAGTGACGACGATTTGATCGCCGGGAAGTACCTGGTTGTTCGTCGGGGACGCAAAACTGTGGGCGTGCTGGAATTGGTCAAATAAAGGCTTGTTTGAGGCAGACACGCCCGGGCGTCAGGCCGATTTGACCATGGTGAGGGCGTTGCGTAATGTTCTCCAAGCGCCCCGGTGGAGCGGACGAGCCAGTCAAGCTGGATCGGACGGATCAGGGCGCCGAACCCAACCAAGACAACAGCTAGATCACGACTTTGCATCTGCAAAGATCTCGGGGTCTAAGTCCTAGTCATGGCCAAGTTCGGGTCTGAACCCCGGTTTGACATCGGGCAAGGATCAAAGTAAAGTATGTCGAGTTGCCCCAAGCGGCGGTGAAAGCCAAAGCGAGGAGCGCACCCGAAACTTG
>CAYWIN010000232.1:0-2779 GCA_964458365.1 uncultured Propionibacteriaceae bacterium | reverse complement strand
GCGCTGAACTGCGCGGGCTTTCCGCAGAAAAGGCGGAGATCGTCGGTGGCCATCTCTTGATGGCCGGTCGACTCATCGACGAAGACCCGGCCCAGGCCCACCAACATGCGTTGGCAGCGAAAGGATTCGCGCCTCGTCTGCCGATTGTGCGCGAGGCGGTCGGAGAGACGGCCTACGCCAACGACAGCTTCGCTGAAGCACTGTCGGAGTTTCGTGCACTGCGTCGAATGAGCGGAACCAACGAATACCTGCCGGCCATGGCCGATTGTGAACGGGCGCTTGGACGGCACCAGGCCGCGCTGAAGCTCGTCCATGAGGGGCTGGCTGATGAGGGCGTCGAAATCGGGCCGCGGGTCGAACTCAAACTCGTGGAGGCAGGCGTACGTACCGACACGGGGAAGGGTGCTGAAGCGCTTCGCCTTCTTCAAGCAGAGATCACCGACATCGGTAACCGTGGCCCGAAAGTGGCCCGGGCTCGACTGCGGTACGCCTACGCGGATCTCCTTGAGGCTGCCGGACAAGTCGAGGACGCCGAACAGTGGTTTGGGGCTGCAGCCCGCCTGGATGCTGAACAGACTACTGACGCCGCTGATCGCGTCGCGCGCCTGAACGGTGTCGTCATCGACTTCGACGAGGAGCCCGAAACTGACCTCATCGTCGAAGACGAAAACGCCGCGCCCCCGAGCGAGGAAGAACCCACGGAGTAGCAGTGTCCGCGCTGATCGACAGATACGACACCGCCCTGTTCGATCTGGACGGGGTGGTCTATCTCGGCCCTCACCCCGTCCCTGGGGCGGTAGCCGCATTGGCTGCGTTGCGCGAGCGTGGCACATCGGTGATGTTCGTCACCAACAATGCGGCCCGTCCGGCCCAAGTGGTCATTGACCACTTGCTCAGTCTAGGAATCCATGCGGATGTCGACAGCGTGCTGACCAGCGCCCAAGTCGCGGTCAGCGCGCTGAAATCCGCCTGGCCTGCCGGGTCTCGGGCGCTCGTTGCGGGAAGTCCGAACCTCATTGAGCTGCTGCGCGAAACAGGATTCGAAATCGTGGCTGATGCGGATGCCCGCCCGGACTTTGTGGTCCAAGGCTACGAACCTGACCTGAACTGGCGCCAACTCGACGAAGCGACGTTGGCGATCCAACGAGGGGCCGCGTGGTATGCCACAAATGGTGATGCGTCTCGCCCGACCGAACGCGGACTGGTCCCTGGCGTTGGGGGAGCGATCGCGGTGATCGCCACCGCTTTGGGAACTCAGCCCACCGTCTTTGGCAAGCCACATCGTCCGATGTTGGACGAAGCCGTGCGCCGCACGGGGGCCGCCTCCGCGATCTTCGTCGGAGACCGGCTCGACACAGACATTTTCGGAGCCCACGTTTCGGGTCTGGACTCCTTGCTGGTATTCAGCGGAGCGCACGGGAAGAAGGACCTTATTACGGCACCTCCCCAGTGGCATCCAGGCTGCATCGGGTCTGATGTCGGAGCTCTTCTCCGTCCAAGGCGCGTCGCTGAAACTTACGGCAGCCACGCGACGTGCGGCGCCCAAAGTGCTCACGACGACGGGAAACGCATCGTCGTGGCGAGCGACCCGACAACCATGGACGAACAGCTTGACGCCCTGTGGGCGGTTGCACAGCTGGCCTGGGCTGCGCCAGAGTCGGACCCGAGTCCCGCCTTGGGCGTATTAGACCTACTGCCCTGAAAGAGCCAGGCAAGCTATCGTTGCCCGACCAAGGCCTCATGTTGACCTGAAGGAGTCCAAGAAATGCCACAGACCCGCCAGTCATCGGTATCAACTGACCTTGCCCTGATCGCGGTCTTCGCAGCACTGATTACGGCTTTCTCCATCACCCCCGCGATTCCGATCGGGATCGGGGTACCCATCACCTTGCAGACGCTGGCCGTCATCTTGGCCGGCCTGGTTCTTGGCCCATGGCGCGGTGCGCTGGCTGTTGCGCTTTACATCGCGGTCGGTCTGGTGGGCCTGCCGGTCTTTGCCCAGGGAGTGGCTGGGCCGGCAGTGTTCGGTAAGGCATCGATCGGTTATCTTCTGGCTTTTCCCGTCGGGGCGATGCTTGCCGGATTTATCGCTCGTGGTGTCACCACTTGGCGCGGCAAGAAGCTCTATGCGGGGTTCTTTCTTGCTGGAATTGCTGGTTCGCTGGCGATTCACGCCGGCGGGATCCTGGGTCTGATGTTTGGCGTGGCAAAAATGACCTTCCTTGCGGCGTTGGTGACCGATCTGGCCTTTTGGCCGGGGGATCTGGCCAAGATGTTCGCCGCCGCAGCGATCGCCGTCGCCGTCCACAAAGCATTTCCCGCCGTGCTTACCGCTCGTCAACCAGCCATTTCACCCCATTGATCGAACTTCATGAAGCCGGCGTGAGCGTCCGGCTTTCGCAACCAGGCAAGCAGCCCGAGAAGGTGCTGCTCGCCCCCACCACCTTGAGCCTTTCCGAATCGCGCATTGCTCTCATCGGTGCCAACGGGTCGGGCAAGTCAACCTTCCTGCAACTGCTCAACGGTCTGATCGTGCCGACAACGGGCCAGGTGAGCGTCAACGGCTTTGACACCGCTCGAGACGGCCGCAAAGTGAGGCAAATCGTAGGGTTCGTCTTCACCGACCCGATGGCACAACTCGTGCTCGCCACGCCCGCTGACGATGTTGAACTCTCCCTGCGCAAACGGATCCCTCGACGCGAAGAACGACGGTCCGAAGCGCTGCGGCTGCTTGGAGAACAAGGGTTGGCAGATGTGGCCGAGCAAAGCGTCTATGACC
>CAYWIN010000231.1:0-2791 GCA_964458365.1 uncultured Propionibacteriaceae bacterium | reverse complement strand
CGCCATCACCCCAGATGGTGCCGCCCCCGCCCGGCGCCATGCCGATGCAGGCGCCGCCACCCCAGGGTGTGCCGTTGACGGCTGGGCCAATGCCGCCACCGGTGCCGCCCGTGCCAGCGGCCCCTGGTCCGCCTCGGATCGACGAGACTGTCCGGCGCTCGACGCTGGCAGGCCTCTCTCCAGTCGTGACCGTTGCGGCCACCCGGTGCCCGTCCGGCCATCCAAACCCCACCTACGCCAGCAGCTGTCGGGTCTGTGGCGCGGCGATCGCGCAACAAGAACCCATCGAGATTTCGCGACCGATCCTGGGTCAACTCCGGCTTTCCACGGGGGGCGTGATCTTGCTGGATCGCCCGGCGATCCTGGGGCGAAACCCGAACGTGCCGACCGGATATCAGGGCGAGCAGCCCAACCTGGTTCAGATTCCCGATCCCAATAAAGACGTCTCCGGCCAGCATCTTGAAGTCGCCTTGGACTACTGGAATGTGCTGGTGCGTGACCTGGGGTCGACCAATGGCACCGAAGTGATTTTGCCTGGTGAAATGCCGGTGGCGTTGCGAGCCAACGACCCGGTCATGATCGAACCCGGCTCGCGCGTCGTGCTGGCTGGCACTGTCAGCTTCACCTACGAGGCACTGCCGTGAGTACCGCCGATACCCCGCCAACGATCGAGGGGTTGACCTTCATTGGCCTGCTAGGCAGTGGCGGGTACGCCGACGTGTTTCTCTATGGCCAAGAGACGCCGCGGCGCAACGTTGCGGTCAAGGTTTTGCGAGAAAAGGGGCTGTCAGCGGCGACGATCACTCGCTTTACCAATGAGGCCAATGTGATGGCCCGCTTGGAGCATCCCTACATCGTCCCGGTGTACATGACAGGGACCACGCTGGACCACCGCCCTTTCCTGGCGATGATGTACTACCCGCGGCCGAGTTTGGCCGAGCGGGCGCGTGCCGAGCGTTTCTCCGTGGCGGAGACACTTCAGTTGGGTATTCAACTGGGTGCCGCGGTCGAAACCGCCCATCGTGCGGGACTGCTTCATCGCGACATCAAACCCGCCAACGTGCTGACCAGCGCTTACGGGCGTCCTGGGCTGGCGGATTTTGGAATCGCGGGCAAGATGACGTCGGCCGAGGATGACGATGCGGGCGTCTCCGTGCCCTGGTCCCCGCCGGAAACCCTCTATGCCACCGTTCCAGCGAGCGCGCGTTCGGACGTGTATTCGCTGGCGGCGACTCTGTGGCACCTCTTGGTGGGCCGGTCGCCCTTCGAAATCCCTGGGGGCGACAACAGCCCGTTCACCCTGATGCGTCGCATTCGCGATATCGAGCCTCCCGGCACTGGGCGAGCTGACGCCCCTGCCTCGCTGGACCGGCTGTTGCGGGCGGCCATGGCGAAAGACCCGGCGGTTCGTCCGACGAGTGCCCTGGAATTTGTGCGGGCACTTCAGGCGATTGAGCAGGAGTTGCGACTGCCACGTACCCCACTGGAATTGGCTGACGACGCAGTGCCCCATATGGCTGCGCCGCTGACCGGTCCAGACCGTACGCAGGTCCGCTCCCCGCAACGCATCAGCGCCCAAACCCCCGCTTCGCCGTTGACGGGCAGCGGAATCACCCCTGGTGACGCTGTGGGAACTCGACGATCAACACCGCGCGTTGCGCCGGTGAATCCCTTTGATGCTCAGGTACACGGCCAGACGGTCTTGCGTCCGGTCGGCGTCGAACCCGTCGAAGAAGCTCCGGCAGTGTCGGCGCCGGGCAAGCGGTGGCTTTTGTGGGCCTTGGCGGTGTTGGTGCTGGGAGTCGTGATCGCGGTGGCGTTTGCGGTTGCGACCCTTCCGGCGCCGGTGCGCGCGCCGGTGAGCGCCCCGGTGGTCGAAGCGCCTCCCGAGGTGGGGCAGGTGGTGCCTCCTCCGGGAATCCCGCAGGTTGACTGCCGTCGCAAAGCGTCCAAGGTGACGTGCAGTTGGACGTATTCCAACCCGATGCCCAATGATCGTTTTGAGTGGCGGATTCCTGGATCCGAAGACCGTACGCCAGTGAATCAGCCCCGTGTGACCTTGAATGGGACGACCTCGTCCTGTATCGAGGTGAAGGTATTTCGTAATGACGGCTCGTATGTGCCTGCTGATTGGACGAAGGGGTGTGTTGAATGATTCCGGCTGTGACTCTGGATTTCTGTGGTGAGGAGTATCTGCCTGATCCAGAACAACGATTCACTATCGGGCGTGAAGGCAACCTGACATTGGATGAAGACAATGTCTTCTTGCATCGCCAGTTCCTCGCGATCTACTTTCAGGCCGACTTGTGGTGGCTGGAAAATGTCGGATCCCAGCTTTCGGCCACGGTGGCTGACGGGTCGGGCACGTTCCAGGCCTGGCTCGCTCCCGGGGCGCGGTTGCCGCTGGTCTTCCCGGCCACGGTGATCTGGTTCACCGCTGGTCCGACCACTTATGAGTTCGATATTCACGTCAGTGATGTGCCCTTCGAGCGGATGCCGATCACCGAGAGCGCCGACGGTCAGGTGACGCTCGGCCCGGTCAACCTGACGGCTGAGCAGAAGCTGTTGTTGGTTGCCCTGTGTGAAGACCTGTTGAGCCGCCGCAAGATTGGGGCAGGAGCGGTTCCGCAATCAGCTTCGGTGGCGGGCCGTTTGGATTGGCCGGTCACCAAGTTCAATCGCAAGCTCGACATGATCTGTGAGAAGTTCACCGAGGCGGGCGTGCGAGGTCTTCGCGGCGGGGTTGCGGGGGCTGCATCAAGCCGAAAGGCGCGCTTGATTGAATATGCAA
>CAYWIN010000230.1:0-2797 GCA_964458365.1 uncultured Propionibacteriaceae bacterium | reverse complement strand
GTGCGCGGGTGCACGATCGGAGCATTGATGGTCGTACCTTCGTACAGGCGGGCGCCCGCCGCCACCGCGTTTTGCGCGAGCATCTGATCGAAATCGCCTCGCGCGCGGACCAGGCCGTAGGGCGGGAATTCGGCCAGGTCGGGCCAGGGCAACTCAAAGGGTTCTGTTCGTCCGCCGTAGATCCGCAGACCTCGGTTATGGGCCCATCCTGCTTCGGTACTGACATCGATCCCCAGGCGGATGAGCTGCCGCACTGCCCGCGGGGTCAGCCCGTCGCCACAGACTTTCGGTCGAGGGAAGGTGCCCTTCTCGATCAGCGCCACATCCAGACCGCGATGGGCGAGGTGAGCTGCAGCTGTTGAACCGCCGGGTCCAGCACCGACGACCAGAACGTCGGCTTCAATGGGAGTGCCGGTGCTGACAGAGATCTCTCTCTCGGTCATGCACACCCCCATCGTTCGTGAGACACCCGGGTCAGTCTAGGCAAGAACGCAGGCATCGGCACCATGTCCATACCTGGGCCGGTACCCCGAGCACCAGCGACGGGCGTCGCGGGGGTAACCTTTGCCGGTGACTCAGTATTCTCGGCCGGCGACTCTGCGCGCCCGAACCCGGGAATTGAACGAGCCCATTGATTTGCACAGCCTCGTCCCGACCGACGGAACCGCATGGATCCGTCATGGCGAGGGAATGATCGGCTTTGGCAACGTCGCCCGTTATCAGGGCAACGACTTTGCCGCCGCCGAGCGCTGGTGGAACGAGCTCACCGCCGATATCAGCGTCGAATCCGATGTTGAAGATGACCCCACGACCGGACCGCTCGCCTTTGGCTCGTTCGTCTTCGATTCTGCGAATACTCAACACACCTCGACGTTGATCGTTCCCCAAGTAATTGTTGGTAATCGAGGCGGACGATCCTGGGTGACAGTTATTGCCCGTGGCGACGATCCGTGGCCAGACGTACCCCTAGATCTGAGCGAACCGGTCGCACCGAGCGGGGTGCACATTGCAGGCGGAAGCCTCGATCGCGAAGCGTGGTCGGCCATCGTGGCCGAAGCCGTTGGCCGCCTGGACGGAACCACCCTCGCCAAGGTCGTGCTAGCGCGCAGCGAAGACGTCCACGCCGATGCACCAATCGACTCTTCCTGGCTGGTCCGACGACTTGCGGATCGCTACCCCACTTGTTGGACCTTTCAGATCGCCGGGCTTGTCGGAGCGTCACCGGAAATGCTGGTGCGTCGTGAACGTGGCCTGGCCACCTCTCGGGTGCTGGCCGGCACCATTCAGCGGGCCGGTGACCAGGAACTGGACCTCGCACTGGCCCACGCATTGGCCCGCTCCAGCAAGAATCTGATCGAGCATGAGTTGGCCGTCGCCTCCGTCGCTCAAGCGCTTGAACCGTTCTGTTCAGGGATGAACGTGCCTGACGCCCCGTACGTGTTGGAACTGCCCAATGTGCTCCATCTGGCGTCCGACGTCACGGCGGTGGCCCGGCCCGGCATCACCGCGCTGCGCCTTGCCGGGGAGCTTCATCCCTCGGCAGCCGTCTGCGGCACTCCCACCACGTCGGCACGGGCGCTGATATCCGAGTTGGAGCATCTCGACCGTGGACGCTACTCCGGACCTGTGGGTTGGATGGATACCTCCGGAGACGGCGAGTTCGCCATCGCGCTGCGCTCTGGCTGGATCCACGATGATGATCCTCGTGTTCTCAGCATCTACGCCGGCTGCGGCATCGTCGCCGAATCCGAGCCTGCCGAAGAATACGCCGAGACGCAGGCCAAGTTGCTGCCGATGTATCAGGCGCTCGGCCTCGCACAGTGAACTAGCTGGCTGCAACCAAGCAGAAGGGATGACCGGCCGGGTCAAGGAACACTCGATAGGTCTTTCCGGGTTGGAAATCAGCCTCGCGCGCCCCGAGGTCTAACACTCGCCCGGTGGCCTCAACCAGATCGTCAACCACAAAGTCGATATGGGCCTGTTGAGGAATCTCCTGGCTCGGCCAGGTCGGAGCTCGATACCCCTGAACTTGCTGAAATCCGATGGTTGAGGTGTGGCCACTCTCTAACTGCACCCATTCCGCTTCAGTCTGCGCAGCCACGGGCCAACCCGTCACTGCAGAGTAAAACTCGGCCAATGCCGGAGCATCGGGACAGTCGATCACGACAATCGGCCAACGGCCTATGGCGGTAGACATATCTCAAGCCTAAGCTCCGCTAGCCGCGATTATCCGCCGACGTCAGCAGTTTTCGGATTCACCCGGCCGGGACTGGTTCCGGTGTTGACTGCTCGCCAGCATCGGCATCGCCGATCGGATCGATCACACGGCGACGGGTCACAAACCAAAACACGGCGGCCACGGTGGCGATCGACGCAATCCCGATCACCCCCATCGGTGCGGCGATCAGAACGTTCCGATCAACCAAAATGACCAAGAACACTCCAGCAAAGGCATTGATCATTCCGTGCATGACCGCTGCGCCCAGCACCGAGCCGGACACTTGGCGCACCCGCCAAAGCAGGAACGACGCTGCCACACACCAGACGATCATGAACGGCACACCCAGCGCCCCATAGCCGCCGTAGTTGTATCCCAACAGGATCACCGGGGCATGCCACAGTCCCCACATCAGGCCGATCAGCAGATTGGCGCGAAGCGGGCCCAGCCCGGCGAGCTGATCGGCCAGCCAGCCACGCCAGCCGTATTCCTCACCAAAGGCAAAGACCGCGTTGATGGTGAAACCGGCAACGATCGCACTGACCAGCGTCAATCCGAGCATGCCCCACAAGTTGGGGG
>CAYWIN010000229.1:0-2919 GCA_964458365.1 uncultured Propionibacteriaceae bacterium | reverse complement strand
CAAGCTGCTGAAGAAGGCCGGCGTGAAGCATGAGGTGCTGAACGCGAAGAACCATGCGCGCGAAGCGGCGATTGTGGCCCAAGCCGGACGCAAGGGTGCGGTGACGGTGGCGACCAACATGGCTGGTCGAGGAACTGACATCATCCTGGGCGGGAATGCTGAGTTCTTGACCGCCGAATTGTTGGCCGAAAAGGGGCTCGATCCCATGGCCGACGCCGAGGAATACGAGGCGGCTTGGGCCGAACTGCTGCCCGAAATCGAGCAGCAAGTGGCCGACGAACACGATGACGTTGTCGAACTAGGCGGCCTATACGTGGTCGGGTCTGAACGTCACGAGTCTCGACGCATCGACAACCAGCTCCGCGGACGTTCCGGACGTCAAGGCGACCCGGGCGAAAGCCGCTTCTATTTGAGCCTGGAAGACGACCTGATGCGGTTGTTCAAGTCTGACGTGATCGCATGGGTCTTGCAGACCCTCAAGATTCCTGACGACATTCCGATCGAACACAGCCGGGTGAGCAAGAGCATCCAACAGGCCCAAGAGCAGGTCGAGGCGCAGAACTTCGAAATGCGAAAGAACGTCTTGAAGTACGACGACGTGATGAACCGGCAGCGGCACGCGATCTACGGCGACCGCCACCGGGTTCTGGATGGTGCCGATGTTGAGCAGCAACTTCGTGGCACGGTCAACACGGTTTTGGAGCAGTATTTGCGCAGCCTGACCGCCGATGAATTCGCCGAAGACTGGGATTTGGAGGCCATCTGGACCCAGCTGCGGACGCTGTATCCGGTCTCTCTCGACATTTCTGATTATGAGGATCGCAAGGACCTCACGGTTGAGGATCTGATCGAGGACTTCACCGCTGACGCGCAGGCGGCCTACGACGCTCGGACCGAGCAACTCGGTGAGGAACTCATGCGTGAGTTTGAGCGCCAGGTTCTGCTCACGGTCTTGGATCGCAAATGGCGTGAGCATCTGTACGAGATGGACTATCTGCGCGAAGGGATCGGCTTGCGGGCCATGGCGCAGCGCGACCCGCTGGTTGAATACCAGCGCGAGGGCGGCGACATGTTCAACGCCATGATGGAATCCTTCACCGAGGAAGTGGTCGGCTACCTGTTCAACTTGGACGTGCGAGTTGAGGCTCCGACTCCGGAAGTGGGCATTGTTACCGACGGCAACGCGCAAGCAATCACAGCGGAGTCCTTGCTCAGTGGAGGTTCTGTTGAGCCCAGCGAAGCCGTGGAGACGGCCTTGACGAAGCGTCCCAAGTTGAAGGGGGCGGCCAAAAAGAAGGCCTCTTCAGGCTCCGGTTCAGCACTGACCTATTCCGCGCCCGACGAAACGGGAAACGCTCGTCGGCTCGGAAATGCCGGTGACGATGACCCCTACGCGGGAGTGGGGCGAAATTCGCCGTGTCCGTGTGGTTCAGGGAAGAAGTTCAAGCTCTGTCACGGACGCAACGCCTAGGACACAAAGGTCTCCCGGTCCAGGGCGATAGCGAAGGCCGTGGTGACCCAACGGCCGTCTTGATAGCTGAGTTGAGCTGCGGCGGCCCTGGAGCGTCCGGCATAGCTGAGGTGTAGAGAAACCTCGATGTGGCCGGGGCTGCTGGCTTGGACACGGAGTGACCGCAGCCGCAACGCGTTCGCCTGATGGCGTGAACGTAGCCGGGCGATGAGCGCCCGTACCTCGCGGCTTGTGCAGTCGTCGAGCTGTTGGAGTGAACGTTGGCCGCTGATTGTTTCGACAAGCGCCACAGCCGACGGGACTGCAATGGCCCGCAACCGGAAATGTGGCCCGCGTTGAGGGGGAACTGAAGGAGCTGATGCGCACGCGGGTAAGGCAGGTTGCGCCAACGGAGAATGCGGGTTTAGTGGCACCACAGGCACCCACGACGGGCCAAAGCGGGGGCGCGTCAAAGTCGCTTGGTTGGGGCTGCTCAGCAAGGTCATGAAATCACTGTGATGAAACCGGCCTTCGAGTGCTAGAGGTCGCGCGCAAAGTGTGGATAACCCCATGGTGACCGACATTGGCGAAATGCCCTGCGGCATCATCGGTTCACATGGCACTGGTGGCCTAGTCTTGCCCCAGGAACTTTTGGGGAGGAACAGTGGGGCTGTTTTCGCGAAGGCGGGAAAACTCAGCTACGCGAGCGATCGAGTCTGTTACCGGCATGGAGCAACTCACAGACCTCCAGGCGCCACCATTCGGCCTGGGGTTTCAGCGATCGGCGACCGATTTCCAGACGGGGACTACGCCAGGCGGTCGCCGCTATCGGAAGTTCCACTATTCCTACTCTGGTGGGGTTGCCCGTTTCGAAGGCAGTGTCCTGGTCGTCGATCTGCCTTTCGAGCTTCCGACTGTTTTTTGGACCACGGCGAGTAAGACTCGCATCGGCATTGACGCCGGTGGGCCAATGGGGTGTTTGCAATATCAGAATCTTCGGGTTTGTTCGGCCGACGAAAAAGTCGCTAAGCAGGTTTTTGAGGCGATCGTTCTGCCAACTCAAGATCTCGCTTTGTCGGTAAGTGGGCCAGTGGACCTGTCGGTCGATCGCAATCGTTTGGTGGCCATTGATGTCCCCGACGAGGAATACTTGCCGTCCTTTCTCGCGGGTTTGGACCGTCTCGTAGATTCACTGAACGCCAAAGTCCCTCGCCGCTTGGAACTTCCCCCGCTGGTCGAAGGTCAGACCTTCTATGGCCATCCGGAATGGAAGCACGAAGTCGAAGGCGACCGCGCGCTCAGCAAAGAATTTGGTCTCAACCCGCACCCGAGCGGACGGGTTGAGGATCTTTTGACCTGCGACTTTGACGGCATTCGGATGGTGGCGTTCCGCTACACCTGGCTCAGCGAGTCGGCGTACAAAGCCAAGATGACTCGCGGGATGGTGATCGATTCCGACCGGGAAAGTG
>CAYWIN010000228.1:0-2956 GCA_964458365.1 uncultured Propionibacteriaceae bacterium | reverse complement strand
GGGCAATGAGCCAGGCGGCCGACGAAGCCACCACCGAGCTATTGACCTTGTTCGAAGCTGCGGCGGCGACCACCCCACCCACGTTCATCAACCTCGACATGGAGGAATACAAAGATCTCGACCTCACCATCGAGGTCTTCACTCGGATCCTGGACCGTCCGGAGTTTTTGCACACGTCGGCGGGCATTGTTTTGCAGGCCTATCTGCCCGATTCTCTGGCCGCCATGGTGCGGCTTCAGGAGTGGAGTGCGGCTCGACGGGCGCAAGGCGGTGCACCCATCAAAGTTCGCCTGGTCAAAGGAGCGAACCTGCTGATGGAACGGGTCGAGGCTGAGCTGCACGGCTGGCCATTGGCAACCTGGGGAAGCAAGCAGGACGTCGACACGAACTACCTGCGCATCTTGGACTATGCCTTGCGCCCAGAGCATGTTGATGCGGTTCACCTTGGTGTGGCTGGGCACAACCTGTTCGACATTGCACACGTGTGGTTGCTCGCTGGGCAGCGGGGCGTTCGTGAAGGTATCGAGTTTGAAATGCTGCTCGGCATGGCACCCGGCCAAGTCGACCAGGTTCGTCAAGAAGTCGGGGGAGTGCTGATCTACACCCCGGTGGTGCACCCCACCGAGTTCGATGTGGCGATCTCGTACCTGGTCCGCCGCTTGGACGAGGGGGCGGCCAGCGACAACTTCATGTCGGCCGTCTTTGAGCTTGACGACTCACCCAACCTCTTCTCTCGTGAGCGAGATCGTTACCTGGCCTCGGTGTCGGGCTTGGGCAATGAAACGCCGACGCCAAACCGGGTCGCTGATCGGTACGCTGCCAGCCCCCGTCCCGAGCTAGGTGCCTTCGAAAACACTCCAGACACCGATCCGGCTGTTGCCGAAAACCGGACGTGGGCCGACGAGATTCTCGCCGCAGTTCCGGGCAGTACTCAAGGGCATTCAGCGACGGAAGCTGCGCTGGTTTCCGATGAGGCCACCCTTGAGGCGTTGATTGTGGCGACGCGTTCGGCAGGCGCGCGATGGGCGGCGCTGTCGGGCACCGAGCGAGCCACGGTTCTGCATCGTGCCGGAGACGAGCTGGAAATCCGTCGCGCGGCGTTGCTGGAGGCGATGGCAGCTGAGGGCGGCAAGACCATCGACCAAGGTGATCCCGAGGTCACCGAAGCGATCGACTTTGCGCACTACTACGCCGAGCTGGCTGTGGCCTTGGAGAACATGGACGGCGCCCAGTTCACGCCAGCGGGCCTGACCGCGGTAATTCCCCCGTGGAACTTCCCCGTGGCGATCCCTGCCGGGGGAGTGCTGGCTGCGCTTGCCGCAGGGAGCAGTGTCATCTTCAAACCCGCCAAGCTCACCAAGCACAGCGGCGCGGTGGTCGCAGAGGCGCTGTGGGCGGCGGGTGTGCCAAAGGATGTGCTGACCCTGGTCGATCTGGCCAACCATGATCTGGGGAAGAAACTGATCGAACACGAGGCGCTCGATCAGGTGATCTTGACCGGTTCGATTGAGACCGCGGAACTGTTCCGAACCTTCCGTCCTGATCTGCACCTCCTCGCCGAGACCAGCGGCAAGAACGCCATCATTGTGACACCGAGTGCGGATCTGGATTTGGCCGTGAAGGACGTCGTCTACTCGGCGTTCAGCCATGCCGGACAGAAGTGTTCGGCCGCGTCGCTGGTGGTGCTGGTGGGATCAGTGGCCTCATCGCCGCGATTCCGTCGTCAGCTGATTGACGCGGTGACGTCCTTCCAGGTGGGCTATCCCACCCAGATCGGTTCCCGGATGGGGCCGATTGTTGAACCGGCCAAAGGCAAGTTGTTGCGTGGCTTGACCACCCTCGGTGCGGGGGAGTCGTGGCTGATTGAACCCGAACGCCTCGACGAATCCGGCATGCTGTGGAGCCCCGGGGTGCGTGAAGGAGTCCAACCCGGATCGGAGTACCACCTCACCGAGTACTTCGGGCCGATCCTGGGCGTGATGACCGCCGACACCATTGAGGAAGCGATAGACATCGTCAACGCGGTGGACTACGGCCTGACATCGGGCCTGCATAGCTTGAACGCCGAAGAGATTCGTACCTGGTTGGACGGTATCCACGCCGGAAACCTGTACGTCAACCGCGGAATTACCGGCGCGATCGTGCGTCGGCAGCCCTTCGGCGGCTGGAAGAAATCGGCGGTGGGCCCCGGTGCCAAGGCGGGCGGTCCGAACTATCTGCATGCTTTGGGAACCTGGTCAGCAACAAAGGCCACCCAGCTGGCCGAGGTGCCTGTCGACGTGAAACCGGTGATTGCTGCCGCGAAGCGTCTGCTCGATCCTGAGCAAGCGGGTCGGGTTGTTCGGGGTGTGGGCAGCGATGCGTCCGCGTTGGCGAGCTACTTCAAGGCTCGGGACATCTCGAAGCTGGCCTGCGAGCGAAATGTGTTCCGCTATCGCCCAGTTCTTGAACCGGTCATGGTCCGACTGCACTCTGACGGGGACCTTGCCGATCTGCTTCGGGTGATTGGTGCAGGCTGCGCGAGCGGAGCGCCCTTCTCGGTGTCGAGTGCGACGGAGCTGAGCCCGGCCGTGAAAGCGTTGGTGCCGGGCAACGTGTCGGTGGCTTCCGACGAGCAGTGGCTGGCCATGATGGCGAAGGGCGCGACGGCCCGGGTTCGGCTCATTGGGGGATCGGCTTCCGAGCTGGCCAAGGCTTGCCAGGGACGGGTAGATCTCGCCGTGTGGAGCGATCCGGTCACCGAAGCAGGCCGAGTCGAGCTGCTGCCGTTCTTGCATGAACAAGCGATTGCGATGACCGCACATCGGTTCGGAACTCCAACCACGTTGGTGTCTGAATCGCTGGGTGCAGAGTTCTGAGTCTGGCTGAGCCGCCGGGGAGCGAACCCACGAACGGGTAAGCTGACCGGCGGCGCCAGCTCGGGGTGCCGGAAAGGTCGTGATGGGCTCGTCCGTAC
>CAYWIN010000227.1:0-3031 GCA_964458365.1 uncultured Propionibacteriaceae bacterium | reverse complement strand
GTGTGGACACGTTCGTGTCGTGCCGTCGAGCTCGTGAAGTTCACGGACTTGATGAATTGGTTGTGGTCAGTCAGCGCTACCACCTACCTCGGGCACTCGCCGCCTGCGCCACGGTTGGAATCGATGCCTGGGGTGTGGGTGATGTCAGCGCCCGAACCGATGGAGTGCGCTGGTTGCGAGCCAACGCTCGTGAACTCACTGCAAACGTGAAGCTGCTCACCGACATTCTGAGTTATCGCCGCGCGCAGGTTGGTTAGCCCTGCGGGCAGCGCAACGGGTGCTCCCGCAGGCATGGGAGAATGGCGGCCATGCTGTCTTTGCCGTCTCTGTTGAGCACCCGGATTGCTGAGGTCACCGGAGTCGATCCTGAGCTGCGTCCGGCCACCCGACCTCAGTTTGGTCATTTCCAAACCAATGTGGCTCTGCGAATGGCAAACCAGGCGGGCCGCCCACCGCGTGACGTCGCTGCCGAGCTGGTGGAGAAGATCGATCTAGACGATCTTTGTGAGCCGCTCGAAATCGCCGGGCCGGGTTTTATCAACCTGCGGCTGCGCACGCAGGTCCTTGCTCAGGTTGCCAGTGAGGTGCTGTCCGACCCGCTGGCCGGAATCAATCACAGTGCGAATCCGCAGCGGGTCGTCGTGGACTACTCCAGCCCGAATGTGGCCAAGCAGATGCACGTGGGGCATCTGCGTTCCACCATCATCGGCGATTGCTTCACCCGAGTGCTGCGCATCCAAGGTCACACGGTGATTCCGCAGAACCACATCGGAGACTGGGGACGCCAGTTCGGGATGCTCGTCGAGCAAATCTTGGATGAGGGACTGGACGTCAGCAGTCTCGATCTGGCCGGAGCCGAGCAGCTGTATCAGCGCGCAAACACGCATCTCAAGGAGTCCGAAGAGTTCGCAGATCGGTCCCGGGAGCGGGTCGTGAAGCTTCAGGCCGGAGATCCTGTAACTCGGCAAATCTGGCAACAACTGATCGACATCTCCTTGGCAGGATTCAACGCCACTTATCGGCGGATGAACGTGCTCCTCACCGACGCTGACCTGGCCGGTGAGTCGATGTACAACGCTGACCTTGCCGTAGTCGCCGACGACCTCGAGGCCCGAGGAATCGCCCACGTGGATGGTGGGGCCTTGGTGGTCTTCACCGAAAACTCCGACACCCCAGCCATCGTTCGTAATGCTGCGGGCGGTTTTGGCTACACCTGCACCGATTTGGCCGCGATCCGCTATCGGGTCGACACCTTGGCTGCGAACCGACTGATCTATGTGGTCGGTACCCCCCAAGAGTTCCACTTCACCCAGGTCTTCGCAGTGGCTCACCTGGCGGGCTATCTTCCCGACGACGTCAGCGCCGAGTTCGTAGGATTTGGGCAGGTTCTGGGCGCTGATGGCAAAAAGTTCTCCAGCCGTGAAGGCACCGCCGTCACGCTCAACTCGCTGCTTGACGAAGCCGACGAACACGCTGCCCCCGCCATCGCTTTGGCCGCGATCAAGTACGCCGATTTGTCCAGCGGGCTGCAGAAGGATTACAGCTTCGACGTCAAGCGGATGGTGGCGACAACCGGTGACACCGGACCGTATCTCCAGTACGCCCACGCGCGGGTCAATCAGATTCTGAACAAGGCGACCGCCGAAGGGCTGGCCTACTCCGCAGTCACCGAGTTGGTTGAGCCAGCCGAGCAGCATTTGGCATTGTCACTCAGCCGCTTTGGGGAAGTTGTGGCGGCGGTCGGTGAGACCCTGCAGCCGCACCGGTTATGTGGCTACCTTTACGAACTCGCGAGCAGCCTGAGTGTCTTCTACGAACAGTGCCCAGTTTTGAAAAGTGAGGGCGAAGTGCGGGCTTCCCGACTCGCACTCTGTGCAGCCACCCAAAAGGTGTTGGCAACCGGGCTGAACCTTTTGGGTATCGAGGCACCCGACCGGATGTGACGCTCGGCTTCGGTTGTCGGCCGGTCTTACCTGCCGACGACGGGGATCCTTTTCCGTAACTCGGTGAGAGCTGTCAGCCGGCTGTAGGGGGAAGGACGTAGTAGTAGATCGCGAGGTAGTGCAGCGCCGCAGCGATCACCACCAGAACGTGCCACAACTCGTGAAATCCGAACACGCCGGGCAGCGGGTTGGGCTTTTCGACGACGAAGACGACGAATCCCACGCTGTAGACCAGTCCGCCGGTGGCAATCAAGATCATTGCCCCCAGCGGCAGAGAGCTTCCGGCGCCCAGGAGCAGGACGGTCACCCAACCCAAGGTGATGTAGAAGGTGTTGGTGATGTATTTGGGCAGGCCTCGCCACACCGATCGCAGCACGATCCCCGCCACGGCAATCACCCAGGAGGCCCCCAACAGGGCGAGCCCATATGGATTGAGGAAAAGCACCAAGACGAGCGGGGTCATGGTGCCGGGGATCAGCAAGAAGACCGAGACATAGTCGAAGGTGCGCAGCAACTCGTTGACCTTCGGGCTGCCGTTGATTCCGTGATGCAGAGCGCTGAAGGTGAAGAGTGCCAACAAGGTGAAGCAGTAGATCGAAACGGCGACGATCTTCACCGGATTTGCTTGGACGCTGGCCTGGGTGATGAGCAGCCCGGAGCCGACCAAGGCCAGGCATGCAGCGGCAAGGTGGGTGGCGGTGTTGATCCGCTCGTCGGTGACGTGGACGCTGCCGTCTTTGCTCAAGGGGACTGTGCCCACCATGGTCTCCCTGACTTGTCGGCAAGCGGCAGACCGGTTTGGTGCCGCCAGGGGGCAGTCTACTGTCCGGATCCAGGCGTCCAAGGTGGTGGGTGTCAGCGGGCACCGTCGCCGGCAGCGAGCGCCGCTGCACCGATGATCCCGGCCCGGTTGCGAAGCTGGGCCGCCACGACGGGTGTGCGCAGTTTAAGGAGCGGCAGGAACTTGTCGGCATCTTTCGAAATGCCACCACCGATGACAATCAGGTCGGGCCACAGCACCCGTTCGATAGCGGAAAAATAGCGTTGCAGTCGCACGGCATAGCGGGGGTAGCTCAAATGCTTGCGGG
>CAYWIN010000226.1:0-3039 GCA_964458365.1 uncultured Propionibacteriaceae bacterium | reverse complement strand
ACCCCACGCTTCGGGCACGGGTGTGTCATCGGTTTCGTCTGCTTCGGCCAAGACTGCGGTGGCGATGTCAGCGAAGTAATCGGCAACGCCCCGCCAGTGGCTACCGATTGCTTTTCGCGCGGGAATTTCGATCGTCACGTTCTTGACGGCGGCGTTATTGGCGGACGCAACAACCATCTCGAAGCCGGTCAGGTCGGGTCTGAGCTGCCGAACGATGCGCTCCCACCTGTCCTTCCCAGTCCATCGGTGAGTTGTGGAGGTGAACGCGTCTGAGGGACGGGTGAGGGTGGCCAGCCTACGAGCGCGTTCGACGACATTCCCGGCCAGGATGTCGCGAAGCATGGTGGTCTTGCCCGTGCCAGGCGGTCCGTTCACCCCCATGAGGCCACGTTGCTTAGTCAGATCGTCCAAAGCTTGATTGACGGCGAACTGCTGACTCCGAGCAAGGTGCTCGTGGGGGCTTGATGGCCAGCGGCCGAGCGGCAGCTGGGCGATATCTACCCCCGCATCGACGGCATCCGGACGCTCGATCACGTCGACGCGCGCTTCACGGTGGAGTTGCTCGCCCGGGGTGAGGTAGGCATTCAGCGCAACACCAGGGGGCCACGCTTCAAGGCTGGATCGCACATTCGAGAGATCGCTGAGGTAGAAGCTGTTGAGGAAGTCGACCTCGGAGGCCTCGCCGGAGTCCTTGGCGACGGGGGTGGAGGCGATGATCACTCGATCAGTCGAAAGCCCGGCTATTCCAGTAATCCCAGCGGAGGCCTGGGCGAGCGTAGTGAGCTGGCTCAGTGCTTCCCCATCACAGTGGAGCGGTGATCCGGTAGGCAGCTTCTTCAAGCGGGAACCTTCGTGTCGGTCCACAGCCTCACGAAGCGACGCTGCGGCGAGATCGAAACCCTCATGCCATTTGGGGTCGCCCGGTCCGGGGCTACCCAGCCGAGCCACCGCCCACAAAGCTGTCGACAGCGTTGCGGTCTCGACGATCAACTGCCCTTCCTGGTCCACCAGGATTGCGGCGCATGCGCTCATCCCAGCGTTGCGCTCGTCGTAGGCGTCCCGATCTTCGCCGAAGGCTGCATGGAGGCGCTCGTATGTCGCCTCCAGGTCGTATACCCCGAGGTACACGGTGTGGCGCCAGACGCGCTTGGTCTTGCCCTCGTGCGTCGGGGGATCAAGGTCGAGCCAGGGAAGCGGGTCGCCGGGCCTCCATTCGACGACCTGTGACTCGGCTTCCTGGGAACGCAGTGTCAGTTTCGGGATCGGTTGTGGATTGAAGAGCTCAAGCATCCACCAGTAATCGAGGACTCTCCGGGGATCAGTGGTGGACATGAGTTGCTCGGTTGGCACAGGAGCTCTTCTCTTTCGGGGGTAGGTCGGTTTGAGAGGTAAGCAGGGCATCGACCGAAACGCGGATGCCGTCAGTGGAATCAGGAAGTGCCGCAAATGCTCAGCTCATGGGTCCACCTCCACAACGCTACTTTGCACTTCTGACATGGGTCCGCCGGTGCTGGGCAGCGCGGATCATCCGCCCAAGGGAGTTGCCGACCGGGCTGGAGCAAGTCGCTGTCTAGGGTCTTCTAGCCCTGTCTGGGGTGCGGGGCTATACAAGGCCGCGACGGTCCGGCATGTTACTAGGCAGAGCTGGCGGAGATCGTCGTCGCGGGGTGCTCCAGCCTGCGTCCTGGTGGCTTGTAGGGCCTGTTGGTAGGTCTCTCCGGTTTGGCCCATGCGGGATCGGCCTTTGCGTTGCATGGCGCGGTTTCGGGGTGATCGGGGCTGGGCGAGGTTCATCTGGGTCCTTCCATTTTCAGAGCGGTGCGGATTGCGTTGGTGGGGTGCGGCTTCGGTGGTGAGGCCCGGTTCCAGCGGGCGTTGATGGAGTCGATTAGGTTCCGCATGGGTGGTGAGTAGAGGGACGCTTGGGCGTATCGGCTGGCGGTGATCTCTGGGTTGCGGATGATCGGTTTGTGTCGCGCTTCTGCCTGGTCGTTGGTGCTGGCGGTTGCGATTGGTTCGGCGCCGTGTTGAGGGTGGAAATCGAGGTGGCCGTTGCTTTGGGGTACTCGGTGGCAGGGCGTAGTGCCTGGTCCGTTGTTGCGTCCACCGTAGGGAAGTCCAGCCCAGGGTTTTCAGACGTCCTGCGGATCCAGGTGGAGTAGATGCTGCCCGGTGCAGGCTGGAGTGGCGCGTTTCTCGTTTTCCGGCTCCGGAAGGACCGAAATTCTCACCGTGTCGCAAGATCGTCCAGGTTTCGCATCTTCGCCCTCGCCGGACACCCGACACGACCACCCCACCCCCAACCCCGAGTTACACGCATGTAGTTATCCCCACTGTGGACAACTCCTGTGGACGGTTTGCCCTCTCGACGTCGGCGCGAATTGGCCAACTTTGCGCTCTAGCCGCGTTCTGCTCATCCGGGTGGACGCCCGCGCAACCGCACCGGCGGAAAGCGCTAGATTCGTCCGGGAACCCACGAATGGAGATGACGCCGCGTGCCCGAAACGCTCACGCCGAATGTTGATGATGTTGCGCTGATCTTCGAAGGCGGCGGCATGCGGGCCAGCTACACCGCAGCGGTCGTGGACACGTTGTTGGCCGAAGGCATCAACTTTCCCTGGGTTGCGGGCATTTCAGCCGGGTCGAGCAATCTCGCCAACTACGTGTCGCGGGATGCGTCCCGGGCGAAGCAGTCTTTCGTTGAGTTTGCTGCCGATCCTCGTTTCGGCAATGTGGGCACTTTTCTGCGAGGGGAGGGCCTGTTCAATGCGCGCTACATCTACGAGGAAACGTCGGGCCCCGATCAGGTGCTTCCCTTCGATTTCGACACGTTCCGAGCCAACCCGATCAACGTCCGCATCGGCGCTTTCGAATGCAATACCGGGCGCACGGTCTACTGGGCGAAAGACGATGTGGCCACGCTGCCTGACTTGATGCGCCGCGTGCGCGCCTCATCCACCATGCCCATCATCATGCCGCCGGTCGAGTTGAACGGACGGGTGTACGTCGACGGTGCCCTGGGCGGTTCGGGCGGGATCG
>CAYWIN010000225.1:0-3161 GCA_964458365.1 uncultured Propionibacteriaceae bacterium | reverse complement strand
ATGCGATGCTTGCGCTCTTTGAGCTCGACCTCAGTCGCGGCACCCACCTTGATGACCGCGACGCCACCGGCCAACTTGGCCAGACGCTCTTGCAGCTTCTCTCGGTCGTAGTCGGAATCGGAGTTGTCGATCTCGCGCCGAATCTGGGCCACACGACCTGCGATCTGATCGGCGTCACCGGCGCCATCAATGATGATGGTCTCGTCCTTGGTCACCTTGACCGAACGTGCCCGACCCAGCAGTTCCAACGTCACCGCGTCCAGCTTCAAGCCAACCTCTTCAGAGACAACCTGGCCGCCGGTCAGGATGGCGATGTCGCCCAGCATGGCTTTGCGTCGGTCGCCGAAGCCTGGGGCTTTCACCGCCACCGACTTGAAGGTGCCCTTGATCTTGTTGACGATCAGACCCGCGAGCGCCTCGCCATCGGTGTCTTCAGCAATCACCAACAGCGGTTTACCGGACTGGACAACCTTCTCCAGCACCGGAAGCAGATCGCGCAGGTTGGAAACCTTCGAGTTCACGATCAAGATGTAGGGATCGTCGAGAACCGCCTCCATCCGCTCGGGGTCGGTCACGAAGTAGCCCGAAATGAAGCCCTTATCGAAGCGCATGCCTTCGGTGAGCTCGAGATCCAAACCGAAGGTATTGGACTCTTCGACGGTGATGACGCCTTCCTTGCCCACCTTGTCCATCGCCTCAGCGATGATGTCACCCACCGTGGGATCAGCGGCCGAGATCGATGCGGTCGCTGCGATCTGCTCGCGGGTTTCAATCTCGGTGGCCTGCTCGCCCAGCTGCGCAACGATGGCAGCCACAGCCTTCTCGATGCCTCGCTTGAGGCCGATCGGGTTCGCGCCGGCCGTGACATTGCGCAGCCCTTCGCGCACCATGGCCTGAGCAATCACCGTGGCCGTCGTGGTGCCGTCGCCCGCAACGTCGTCAGTCTTCTTGGCAACCTCTTTGACCAGCTCAGCACCGATCTTTTCGTAGGGGTCATCCAGTTCAATCTCTTTTGCGATCGACACCCCATCATTGGTGATGGTGGGGGCGCCCCACTTCTTTTCCAAGACCACATTGCGGCCCTTGGGCCCGAGGGTCACGCGCACCGCGTCGGCCAGGGTGTTCATACCCCGCTCCAGACCGCGCCGAGCCTCTACGTTGAACTCAATCAGTTTCGCCATATCTGTTCGGCAATCCTTTGGCGTCTCGGGGGCTACCGCCCCACTTCTGAACGATGTTGTTAGCCCGCTGCCCTGGGCACCACAATCCGCGGCATCCCATCGAGTCGGACGATGGCACTCTCAACCCGAGAGTGCTAACCCCATGTTTAGCACTCGCACCAGGAGAGTGCAAACAACGAGGGTGCGAAAAGGGGGAGGGAAAAGGCCCTCAGGAAGTGAGGTCGACGCCCAAACGGCGAGCTGTGCGTTCCCGCTGCCGCGTCGCCCGCTGACGCAAAAGCCGCTTCACCAACAGTGGGTCATAGGCAAGCGCTTCAGCGGAATCGATCAACGCATTCAGCAACTGGTAGTAGCGGGTGGGCGAAATATCGAACCGCTCACGAATCTCGGACTCTTTCGAACCTGGCAGTGACCACCAGGCCTTCTCGAAATCGAGCAGCGCCGCCTGCTGTTCGCTCAGACCGGCGGGAGCTACGGACGTCGATACAGTCATGGCTCAACAGTACCCCGCAAACCACACCCATGTCATTCACTCGTGCGCGACCGACCTTCCCGCGCGCGGCCCGCACGCAGCTGACAGATCTTCTTGTCTGGAGAATGCTCGGTTGATCCTGCACTGGGCGAGTGTCGCCGCCCTTGGCTAGACTCGCCGATGGCCTTCGGACGTCGCGCCCATCGTCAATCTGTAAGGAAACTGGATGCTGCAAATGCAGGGAACGGCCCAACGTTATGCCTGGGGTACCGCCGACGCGATTCCCCAGCTTCTCGGGCGTCCTGCTGATGGCACTCCTTTTGCAGAGTACTGGCTCGGCGCACATTCCTCGGCACCGGCCCATGTTGAAGGCGAGCCACTGGACCGTGTTCTCAGTTCCCATCCGGAGTTGCTCGGCCAAGCCAGCCGAAAGGCATTCGGCGACCAGCTGCCCTATTTGGTGAAAGTCCTCTCAGCACGCCACGCGCTCAGCTTGCAGGCTCACCCGTCACGCGAACAGGCCGAAGATGGCTTCGCCCGCGAAGAAGCCGCCGGGGTCCCCTTGGACTCCGCCGAGCGCACCTACCGAGACAACTGGCCGAAGCCCGAGATCTTGGTCGCCTTGGACGAGTTCCATTCCTTGTGTGGCTTCCGCGACCCGCGCCGCACACATGCCCTCTTCGCCGGACTCGGCGTTGCCGAAGAACTGACCAGCGTGATCGGCCCCCTCACCGAACGTCGCGGCGCAGCCGCCCTTGAGGAGGTGTTCCTCGATGTGCTCAGCCTGAGCGGAGACCGAGCTCGGCTCTCCGAGTTGGTGTGTGCTGCAGCGATGCAGCATCGCAACGACCCTGACGAACTGGGCTCTTTCGCTCGCACGGTCATCGAACTCGATGATGTATTTCCCTCCGATCCCGGCATCCTTGCCGCGCTGCTGATGAACCGAGTCACCCTCGCAGCAGGGCAGGCCATGTACGTGCCCGCCGGCCAGATGCATGCCCACTTGCGCGGCACCGGAGTCGAGATCATGGCCAACTCCGACAACGTCATTCGTGGAGGGCTGACACCCAAACACGTCGATGTCGGAGAGCTGATCAAGGTGGTCGATTTCGAACCGACCAACCCCCACATCACCAAGCCAGTTGAAGAAAGCCCCGGCGTCAACCACTTCCCCACCGGATGCCCCGAATTCGACGTGTGGCGCATCTCCCCCACATCCGAACTCTCTTGGCTTCCCGTGCCCGGCGACGGATCTGCCCGTGTCGCATTGGTCACCACCGGCTCCGTTCAGGCACGTACCGCTGCGGCCACCACCTCGCTGAGTCACGGCGAAGCCATCTTTGTGGGGGCGGACGAACGCGCACAGATCAATGGCCAAGGCGACGTCTTCGTCGCCGCTGCCGGGCTGCGATGACCTCGAGCGCCCTCACGACGCTGCTCGCAGCCGTCGCCGCCGCACAACGCCCCGTCATCCTGATTGATGGCGGAGCCGGCGCAGGTAAATCCAC
>CAYWIN010000224.1:0-3165 GCA_964458365.1 uncultured Propionibacteriaceae bacterium | reverse complement strand
TTTTGGGATCCGGTTCGGCATCGGGTAGCGAGCCGATTGCAGGTCGTTGATGGTTCGGGGACGGGGTGGCTGCTTTTCGTCTCTGAAACGGGCTGGTGGGTCGAAGGGCGCTACGACTAGCCGCGGGCCTCACCAGGCCGTGGCTTTGTGGGGCGAAATTCTCTCCCCTCAGCGGCCTTCGCTGCGGCTCAATGTCAGAAGGATAGATATTCTCGGCGGGCAACTTCCGAGATGAGGGGTGGGGTAGTGACGCAAGCACGCAGGGGTCAAACAAAGAAGCTTGTCCGGGTGTCGTTGGCTGTCGGGTTGGGGTTAGCTCTCGCTTCTGGGGTGATTTCCGCCGCGCCGGTACGTGCTGCTGCGGCAACTCCGACGCAGATGTCGGCCGCATCCGTCGATTCATCAAAGATGGCATTTAATCTGCCCGGCGCGGAGAGTCATACCAAGATGGTGTTCGCTCATTACTGGCCGCCGAACCCGCTGTGGATTGAAAACCCCACTCCGGATGTCAACTACCTCACGCAATATCTCGATCCTCGAGGCGAAAACGGCAAGCACTACTCCGTCGGTGGATTGCAGCGCGACCTTTCCTTGACCGCCGGTCACAGCAGGGCGATGAACCTGGTGAACTACACCGTGCCCAGCCCGGCTTCCATGGGTGGCAATCAGGTTGTGGGGGACATTTCGCAGTCCTGGCAGCAGTGGAAGATCGACGACATGGCCACGGAGATCGGGCATGCGCAGAGCGCAGGGATTGACGGATTCGCGCTGAATCTCTTCAACCTGACCGATCTGACTTCAGATAACGGTCCGCGCGAGATGGCGATGTTGAAGGCGGCGAGTGCGACCAACTTCAAGATCATGTTGCAGCCTGATATGAGCGGCATGGAGTCCTACGGGTCTTACGCCAACTTGTATGCCAACCGCGCGGATGACCGATACATGATCAATGGTCATCGGGTGGGGCTGCCGACGCCCAGACGGATGGCTGAGAATTTGCGAGCTTTCATCACTCTTGGGGGGAACTCGATCTATCGGATCAACGGCAAGGTGGTGGTTTCTCCCTTTGTGAGCGACACCGAAACGGGCTCGGCTGTGCAGTATTGGCGCGAAGTTCGCCAGTTCCTCCTCACCCCCAATCAGCCCGGTGATGTGGCCTACGACATGACGATGTACCCCGTTTTCGTCAACCCTTCGGCGAGCATTTTCGCCGCCTATGCGCCGATCAGTACCGGAGCGAGTTGGTGGGGTTCACGTTCACCAGATGCGGTCGCTACTGCACCAGCTTGGGGTCGGACGGCCAAGGCTTATGGGTTGAACTGGATGGCTCCCGTGGCAGCGCAAGATGCTCGCCCGAAGAGCTCTGTTTACAGTGAAGCCGGAAATACGGCCACGCTTCGTGCGAGCTGGGACCGGGCAATCACCGGCCGGGTGGGGAGCTGGGTGGAGAGCTGGCGTCCGCTCACGGAGAAAAAGAAGAAGTACCGCAAGCTCAATCGAGTCTCCGATGTTGCCGCCGATATGGTGCTGATGCCGACCTGGAACGACTACACAGAGTCCACCTCATTTGCCCCGTCAAAGGGACACGGCTGGGCTTTGCTGGACATCAACGCCTACTACATGAATCGCTTTCAGGTGCAGTGGTATCCCAAGCTTGTTCGGAACGCGATCTATGTCTCTCACCGTGTCCAGTTCACCGGGAAGCGTCCGGCTTTGGCGGGGACAAGCATGGCGGGCAATGTCTACTCCCAATTCCAGTCGTATGCAGTAAAGGCGAAGTACGGCAAGAACCCCTGGGAAGGCCCTCGGATGACCGGTGCGCAAGCGTCGAAGGCCGCCAACCGGGTCGAGGTATTGACGATGCTGCCCAGCGCAAGGGGGCTGAAGATCAAAGTGACCATTGGTTCGAACAGCAAAACCTATCCGGTGAAAGCGGGGGTGTATGCCCAGTACTTCGCCTTGGATAAGGGGGCGATTAAGGTGCAGCTTTTGAAGAAGGTGGGGAAGAAGTATCGGGTGATCGCTACGGCCACTACGGGTGTCCGAGTGGGTACCCAGGCAACCGAAGACCTGAGCTATCACTACGCGGGGAGTCTTCGGTAAAGAGGGGGTGAGCCCCACCCGCCATTGAATAAATCGAACAACTGTGCGATAAATGGTGGGTGGGGTTTCACAATCCGCCGATCACCTGGCAGGCCTTGGAAAGGACGCTTCGAGCGTCGGCCAGGGCAGCCAGCGTGGCCGAGGTTCCCGCATCACATCAACGGGAGCCTCAACGCTCGACGCCGGTGAAGCGTCCTGAAGTTGTCGAGCCCTATGCCGAACTTCACGCCCATTCCTCCTTTTCTTTTTTGGACGGAGCCACGGGGCCTGCTGAACTGGCCGTCGAGGCTGAGCGGCTGGGTGTGCACGCGCTGGCCCTGACCGATCATGACGGGCTCTACGGTGCGGTTCGTTTTGCTGAAGCAGCCGAGTCTTTGGCGCTTCGCACCATTTTTGGTGCTGAACTCTCTGTGGGCCTGGACGAGTCACGTACCGGTCCTGCTGACCCATCAGGCAACCATTTACTGCTGTTAGCTGCGGGCCCGGAGGGCTATCACCGGCTGGCCAAATCCATCACCACTGGTCAACTTGCTGGCGGATCTAAAGGTCGTCCAAGCTACGACCTCGAACAGTTGGCGGCCGATGGGGCCGGGCACTGGGCGGTACTGACAGGATGCCGCAAAGGTGCCGTTCGTCGGGCGCTCGCTGCGGAAGGTCAAGTGGGGGCCCGCCGTGAGCTGGCCATCTTGATGCGGCTGTTCGGGGCAGATCACCTTTTTGTGGAACTGATCGATCACGGTTATCCCACGGATTCCTCGATCAACGATGCATTGGCTGAATTGGCTGCCGAACAGGGACTGCCCACATTGGCTACCGGAAATGTGCACTACGCCACTGTCGATCAGCATCGGCTAGCCCAAACAGTTGCTGCCATCCGGGCCCGTCGCAGCCTGGACGCTTTGGACGGATGGCTGCCCGCCGCAGGCTCGGCCTTTCTGCACTCACCGGCCGAAATGCATGCGCGCTTTGCGCGCTACCCCGGTGCAGTGGCTCGGACGGTACCGCTGGCTGATGCCCTGGCTTTCTCACTCAGACGGGCCACCCCCGCGCTGCCAAAACAGG
>CAYWIN010000223.1:0-3283 GCA_964458365.1 uncultured Propionibacteriaceae bacterium | reverse complement strand
CCACGACCCCAGGCCGCAAAACCCACCCCAGCCACGGCGAAGGCCGGAACTCAGCCAGGCGACGTTGCCGTGGTTGAAGAAGTCGAGGTCATCGAGGTTGACGCCAAGATCGAGGTAACGGAAACGCCTGCAGTGGGTAAAGGCAAAGGAAAAGGCAAAAAGTCCGTCGTTACCGTCGAAGCCGTGCTGACCGACGAGACGGCCAAAGTCAGCCGTGACGGCGATCATGTCGTGCTCACTGTCGGCGGCAAGAAGCGGAGTTTGGACGACGTAGATGAGTCCAAGTTCGTTCCGGCTGAGGCGGCGAAGACCGAAGCCGAAATCACCGAGGACCAGGGCTTCAGCCTTTCCGATACTGACGATGCGGACGAACCTGAGCAGCAGGTGATGGCCGCCGGTGCCACCGCTGATCCTGTAAAGGACTATCTGAAGCAAATCGGCAAGGTTGCGCTGCTGAATGCTGAACAGGAAGTTCAGCTCGCTAAGCGCATTGAGGCGGGCCTTTTCGCCGAGGAGACGCTCAACGAGGGCAAAGCCGCCCAGAGCGATATCGACGACCTGCAATGGATCTCCGAGGACGGGCGCCGCGCCAAGAACCATCTGCTGGAGGCGAACCTGCGCCTGGTTGTTTCCCTTGCCAAGCGCTACACCGGTCGCGGAATGCTCTTCCTCGACTTGATCCAGGAAGGAAACTTGGGTCTGATCCGCGCGGTCGAGAAGTTCGACTACACGAAGGGCTACAAGTTCTCCACCTACGCCACCTGGTGGATCAAGCAGGCCATCACGCGCGCTATGGCCGACCAGGCCCGCACCATCCGAATCCCGGTGCACATGGTTGAGGTCATCAACAAGCTGGCGCGCGTTCAGCGCCAAATGTTGCAGGACTTGGGCCGGGAACCAACTCCTGAAGAGCTGGCCAAGGAACTCGACATGACGCCGGAGAAGGTCGTCGAAGTCCAGAAGTATGGCCGCGAACCGATCTCGCTACACACCCCACTGGGTGAAGATGGCGACTCTGAGTTCGGTGACCTGATTGAAGATTCAGAGGCCGTTGTTCCCGCCGAAGCGGTGAACTTCACGTTGCTGCAGGAACAGCTGCACGATGTGCTGGACACCCTCAGCGAGCGCGAAGCAGGCGTGGTCAGCATGCGCTTCGGGCTCACCGATGGGCAGCCCAAGACGTTGGACGAGATCGGCAAGGTTTACGGCGTCACCCGGGAGCGGATCCGGCAGATCGAGTCCAAGACCATGAGCAAACTGAGGCACCCTTCGCGGTCCCAGGTGCTGCGCGACTACCTCGACTGATCGGGAACGAACCCGAACACTGAGCCGAGGAAGGCCAGGCTTTCTTCGGCGACAGCTTTGATAGTGGCGGCCTGCCTGAAACCGTGGCCTTCCCCGTGGAAGATATGCAGTTCGGCGTGGTGCCCCGCACGTTTGACTGCCGCGACGAGCTGTTCTGCTTGGCTGACCGGGACCACGGTGTCCTGATCTCCTTGAAAGACCAGCATGGGGCAGTTCAGGCGGTCGAGATGTCGGATCGGGGAACGCTGTTGATAGCTGCGGTCGTCCGGGCCGTGGACACCCAATAGCCTGGCGGTGTATCGGGACTCGAACTTGTGGGAGTCGACGAGGAGCGCATCCAAATCAGCGATCCCGTAAAGACTGATCCCGGCGCGAAAGACATCGGTGGTTGTCAAAGCCGCGAGGGTGGTGAAACCGCCGGCGGAACTGCCACGAATGGATACCCGCTGCGGATCGATGAGACCGGCGGTGGCGAGGACATTGACGCCAGCCACGCAGTCACGGACGTCGATGACGCCCCAGTCTCCGATCAGTCGCTGCCGATATGCCCTGCCGTAACCACTTGAACCCAAATAGTTGACGTCCAGGATGGCGATACCTCGAGATGTCCAATACTGGACCTGGGGATTAAAGGCAGCGGTCGCGATCGATGTCGGACCGCTGTGGCTCCACACTTGAAGCGGAGGGCGCTCACCCGGGCACCCGGTGAACTGGGGATTCGTCGGCGGGTAATACCAAGCGCGTACCGGACCGTCTGCGCTGGGCCAGGTAACAGGTTGCGCTCGGGAAATCGCATCGGATTCCAACCCGAGAGCGCCGCTTGTGCGCAGACCGTGGATGGCTTTGGTGCGCCAATCGACGGTGGCGAGTTCCGTCGGGCGGTCTGGGAAACCAAGCAAGGCAACAGAACGCTTTCCATGACCATGAACATCGGCGGTGACGGCGGGGGAGTCCAGGCGAACGAGTTGGTGATGTTCGCCGCTGAAGTCCAATGTGCCGACCGCAGCGACGCCGTCTTCGAACCAGCTACATCCAATCGACGCTTCATCGATGATGGCGTAGGGCACCGGGTCGAGAACCCAAAGGGGCCCGCAAAAGTCGTGGTCGGCGGGGAAGAGCGCTTGGCTGGCGCCGTGCTGCCACCGATAGAAATTCCAATAGCCGGAGGCATCGCTGAGATAGATCAAGGCACCGTCCGGAGCCCAAGACGGGTACAGCGACGAGACGTCGGGTGCATCGGCAACGGCGATGCGCGAGCTGAGGTCGGACAGCGGTGCGGTCCAGATCGCAGCCTGGTCCCAGGGCATGTAGGGGTGGTTCCATTCGCACCATGCCAGATATCCATCAGCACTCAGACAGGGGTGGGCATAGAAGTCAGCGCCACTGAGCAGGACAACGCCGCCGTCGAGATTGGGGTCGTCGATACGTAAGGCCACAACGGTTTGAACCGGTTCCCCCGGGCTGCGATGGTCCTCCCGGACGGTCAAGGCGATGTTGCGCTCTGGATAGAGCGCGAAACCGGCATAGCGCAGGCCAGGATGCTCCACGATCAGCCGAGGTTCACAGTCCGGTTTGATCAGCCAGATCGCCGAGCCGGGCGCGTCAGCGTAGATCACCACGCCGGAGGCCACCGCCCAGGCGCCGCCGCCATATTCGTTGACGGTGCTGCGCACATTGGCGTCCGGTGGCGTGACTTCGACGCTGTGGCCATCGACATCCGAGCGCCACAAGCTCACCCGTCCACGCTGCTGGGGATCGCCTTGGCTGAAATAGGCGTGCTGGCCGTCGACGATTCCGTATCCCAGTCGCAGACTTGCCTTGGTGAGAGCAGCGGTACCCACCGGTGATCTCCAAGACCCACATCTTGCTTCGGTCACTGGACGGCCTGCCGAAGTGCTGCGGCGAATGCCTGGTAGACCCGATCGGAGAACAGCACAAAACGCACCAGCCTGATCCCGGTGCGGGCATGCCCGACAAC
>CAYWIN010000222.1:0-3284 GCA_964458365.1 uncultured Propionibacteriaceae bacterium | reverse complement strand
GATTCGGCCACCACCGAGATGGGCAAGCATCTGACCGCAGGGACTTTGGTCTCCTACGAAACCACTCTCCCGGTTGGCACCACCCGCAACCGTTGGAAGCCCCTCCTCGAAAAGCTGTCCGGGCTGACCGAAGGCGTGGACTTCGACCTGGTCTTCTCCCCAGAAAGGGTGCTCACCGGACGGGTCTTCGCCGACCTTCGCCGGTACCCGAAGCTGGTCGGTGGCCTTAGTGAGCGGGGAGCCGCGAAAGCGACCGATTTCTACCAGCAGGTGTTGCAGTTCGACGAGCGCGAAGATCTGCCCCGCCCCAATGGCGTGTGGGATCTCGGCACCGCCGAAGCCGCCGAGTTCGCCAAGCTGGCCGAAACCACCTATCGGGACGTCAACATCGGTTTGGTGAACGAGTTCGCCAAAGCCGCCGATGGTTTCGGGGTGGACATTTACGCGGTGATCGACGCATGCAACTCCCAGCCTTACAGCCACCTTCATCGGCCCGGTATCGCCGTTGGCGGACATTGCATCCCGGTCTACCCGCGGCTGTACCTGCACAAGGACCCGCAGGCATCCGTGGTCGCCGCTGCGCGTGCCGCCAACGAGACCATGCCTGGCTACGCCTGCGACCTTGTCTCGGCTGCCTTCGGCGGTTCGCTGACGGGTCGCACGGTCGTCGTGCTGGGCGCCTCCTACCGAGGCGGTGTCAAAGAGACTGCCGTGTCAGGGGTCTTCCCGGTTGTCGCTGAGCTCACCGCGCGCGGGGCGACGGCCTACGTTCATGATCCGATGTATACCGACGAGGAACTGATCCGACTCGGATTTGCTCCGTACCCCGAAGGCACCAAGGTTGATGGGGCAATCTTGCAGGCGGATCACGCGACCTATCGGGACTGGACACCTGCCCAGCTGCCCGGGATCAGCGTCCTTCTTGACGGTCGCAACATCACCGATGCCGCCAACTGGCCTGGCGTCACCCGCCTGATCATTGGACAGCCGCAAGCAAGCTAGACGGTTCGCGCCACGAGCCGCACCGGAATCGGCAGCGGGTCCGTGGTGCTTTCCGGCGCCATTGCCACAATGCGTAGGCCCGGCTTGGCCACCGAGGCCGGCAGGGTGAACGTCCAGTCATAACCGACCTGATCACCTTCCACGGTGACCAGTTTGTCTTCAGGGCGCTGCAAAACTAGCTCGTCGCCGGCCTCGGCGCTTTCATACCGGTAGGTCCAGCCGGGCAGCACCGGCGCGTGAAGGACCCCGCGAGCCAGCGGACTCGTTCCGGTGATGACCACTTCGGCGGTGGGCGGCTGATGGCGTGCCACCCGTTCGACGTTGAACCCGCTCAGCCGGGCGAGCCGGCTTCGTACCCGATGAATCAGCCGAACGAGTCGCCCCGGCTGAGCAAAGCTGTACACGGGCGTGCCCTGCCACCAGAAAGTCTCCCCTGATCGGCTCAGCTCAGCGGCCAGACGACCGCCGCTTCGCCGGTTGAGCATCTGTAAGCGCACCTCGATCGTCGCACTCTGAGCCATGATGACAGGAACCTCAAGCTCGGCCAGAAGCTCGGCCAGAATCTGGCGGTATTCGTCCACCACGACCGGTGCGACTGCGGAGATGTCGGCCCGGAATCGGAATGCAAGGTCGTAGGCGACCACGGTTTGTGGGTAGCGCGGAATTGTGCCGAACCGCTGCTTGGCGTCGGCCAGAATCTGGCCATAGGTGAGCTGGGGAATCTTGGTGTAGAAGGCCTTGCGGCTCCGGCTAGCGGTAACGGCAGACTGCCCCGGTTCAGGCCGGTGATAGTAGTAGGTGGCGTCCTTCACCACCCCGTAGGCCAGCTTGCGCATGATCACTTGAGTGTTCAATGTGGCATCTTCGGTCACGAAGATCTCCGGATTGAAGCTCAAACCGTGCTCGGTGAAGATTTCGGCAGCAATGAACGTGCCGCCGCCGTGAAGCTGCGGCGCGTTCCACTGCCGGGAAACGTCAATCACCCGGGTGCGGGCGAACCGACTTCGGTTGTTCCAATGCGGGCCATGCCGTGTACCGAAAAGCTCAATTTTGATCGCGACCAGGTCGATACTCTCGCGATGACGATCAAAGAACGGCCCGACCTCTGACAGAGTGCCCGCCGACAACCGATCACCGGCACCCACGAAGCCGATGTAGCGTCCATGAGCGGCAGCCACTCCCGCGTTGAGCGCAGAGGACACTCCGCCGTTGGCCTGGTGAATGACCACCACCTGGCTCGGGTGTTCGTCGGCGAAGCGGTCACAGATTGCCGGCGTGCCATCGGTTGAACCGTCATCGACAATGACGATCTCAACCTGATCGGCGGCGATGGTTTGAGCCAGCAGCGACTCGACCGAATCGGTCAGCCGCTCCTGGCAGTTATAGGCGGGAATGACTACCGAGAAGGCAGGCCTTGCTGAATCCGTCATCCCAGGTCACCCGGGCTGGCGCTAGAGCCGAATTGTCTGGCCAGTTGCGGCCGATTCCAGCACAGCTTCCGCCACCTGCAAAGTCTTCACGCCATCATCAAGGCTGACCACATCGTTGCGGACTCCCAGCACCGCATCGCGGAAGGCCTCGTTTTCGGCCTTCAGCGGTTCGAAGCTGCGAATCGCGTAGCGCGTCATGTCGCCTTCGGTGACTCCACGGAACTGGCGCAGCGACTCCCAGTCGCTGTCCACTGACCCGTTGGCCCAGAAAGTCAAGGAAACCTCGGCGGTGTCAGCCACCAGGGCTCCAGCTTCACCGGTGACCGTGGTGCGACGGACCTTGCGGGGGCTGAGCCAATCAACCAGATGGTTGACCAGGACACCATTTTCCAGGCCGGCGGTCACACTGACCATGTCTTCATGCTGACGTCCGGTGCGGTGCGCGACCTGAGCAGCCACCAGCTTGTAGTCGCTTCCCGCAACCCACTGGGCGGTGTTGATGTCATGGCTGGCCAGGTCCTTCACCACACCAACATCAGAAATGCGGGCGGGGAAAGGATTGTGGCGGCTGGTGGAAACCTGGTAGATCGCGCCCAGCGCCCCGTCGGCAACCCGACGGCGCAGTTCAGCAATCGCCGGGTTGAACCGCTCGATGTGACCCACGCAGGCGAAAACCCCAGCCTGGGCGAATGCTTCACGAACTCGCTCTGCGGCCGCTGTGGATGCCGCAACCGGCTTCTCAACCATGGTGGCGACGCCCGCTTCTGCCAAAGCGATTGCGACTTCCTCGTGGTAGACCGTCGGAACGGCCACCACCGCCATGTCGAGTTTGGCGTCGATCAGATCTTGAAC
>CAYWIN010000221.1:0-3303 GCA_964458365.1 uncultured Propionibacteriaceae bacterium | reverse complement strand
TGTCCCAGTTGTCAAGCAGCGAATGAAGGCCGCCGATGCCACTGGCAATCGAAACCAATAGCCGATCGGATTCGACTTGGCTGTCTTCTTCGGCACTCCACTCGTATCCGGCATCCTGCCAGGCCTCTTGGGCTGCGATCAGGGCAAGTTGGGTGAACCGATCCAGACGGCGAGCTTTGACTCGGTCGATGGATTCCGACGGGTCAACGGCGACCCGTGCGGCGATCTGTACAGGCAGGTCAGCTGCCCACTCGTCGGTGATCCGGCTGACGCCCGAGCGTCCGGCCAACATGCCTTCCCAGGTGGAGGCGAGAGTGCCACCCAAGGGGGTGGTGGCACCGAGTCCGGTGATCACAATCTCAGTCATGGTGCTCCGATGAGGTGAGGGTTTCTGGTCGGCCGAGCAGGTTTCGGCCAGCTTTAACGGGCGGAGGGTGTGCCAGAAGGCCACGGTCCGCAGTACCGAATCCGGTCTTGCCGCCAGGATGACTGACGACAAGACCACACGGCAGTGAGATCAGATGTGAGCCTCGACATAGGCCACGGCGTCGCCGACGGTCTTCAGGTTCTTGGACTCTTCATCGGGGATGTTGACGCCGAACTTGTCGTCGCAACCCACCAGGATTTCGACCATGGCGAGGCTGTCCACGTCGAGGTCATCGACGAAAGACTTATCCAGCTGAACGTCCTCGACCGGGACGCCGGCAACCTCGTTGACGAGTTCGGCGAGCTGAACGCGGATCTCTTCAGTGGTGGCCATTTGGTTCTCCTTCGTGTTGTTTCGTGCTTTGTGCCGGTTGGTACCGGTGGTTCAGGGCAGGGTGATGACTTGGCCGGAGTAGACCAGTCCCGCACCGAATCCGATGATTAGTGCGGTCTGTCCGGACTTTGCTTCACCTGAGGTGAGTAGGGCGTCCATGGCCATCGGGATGGTGGCCGCTGAGTTGTTGCCCAGGTGCTTGATGGTGCGCGCCACGACGACATGCTCGGGAAGCTTGAGGTAGCGCAAGAGGGTGTCGGTGATGCGGTTGTTGGCTTGGTGGGGGATGAAGACATCCAGTTCTTCGGGCGTGATTCCGGCCTTGTCCAAGCATTCGCGAGTGGCCTTGGCGATGTAGCTGGTCGCCCATTTGAACACGGCCTGGCCGTCCATGCCGAGTTTGGGGAATTCCCCGGCTTCGACGGCGCCGTGCCAGTCGTGGGTCTGCCAGATGGCGTCGAACTGGCTGCCGTCAGAGCCCCACACCACCGGGCCGATGCCGTTGGTGTCGCTGGGGCCGACGACGACCGCGCCTGCGCCGTCGCCGAAGAGGAATGCTGTGCCGCGGTCGGTGAGGTCGGTGATCTCCGAAATCGTCTCTCCGGCGATCAGGAGCACGTAGGTGGCTTGGCCGCCGCGCACCAGCGCCTCGGCCTGGGCCAGGCCGTAGCTGAAGCCGGCACAAGCGGCGGAGATGTCATAAGCCGCAGCGTTGCCCAGGCCGAGCAGGTGAGCCAGCTTGGGGGCCAAGGCCGGGGTCTGGTGATAGTGCGAGATCGTGGACACGATGATCGCGTCGATCTTTTCCGGAGCGATTCCGGACCGCTCAATGGCGCTGGTCGCGGCCTCGATGGTCAAGGTTTCGATGTTTTCGCCCTCGCCGATCCAGCGACGCTCGCTGATGCCGGTGCGCTGCGTGATCCACTCATCTGAGGAATCGATGAACTGGCAGAGGTATTCGTTGTCGATGACCCGAGACGGTGTGGCAGAGCCCACCGAGAGGATTCGAGCGAAAGGTGCGCCGGTGCTGGCATTCAAGGTCATGAAACGGCTCCTGCCGAGTCTTGTTCTGGGTAGAAACGGTTGAGCGGCTGACCCGGTGCCGGGTCACCGTCCTCAGTCAAGCATTCGGTTTCGCCGTGCTTGGCCACGAAGGCGTGCGCCTCGGGAAGCTGATCGGGGGTATTCAAGCTGAACAGCTCGACCCCCTTGAGGTTGCGTTTGGCGATGCCGGTCAGCGTGCCGGACGGCGGCAGCTCCAGCAGGCCGGTGACACCGAGATCGGCCATCGTCTCCAAGCAAAGATCCCAACGAACCGGATGGGCGACCTGGTTGACCAAGCGGTCCAGGTATTCCTGTCCAGACTGGACAATCTGGCCGTCGGAATTCGACAAAAGCCGAGTATCGGGGTCGTGGGTGGTGATGCCTCGGCCGAGGCGCTCTAGGTGCGCCACGGCCGGTTCCATGTGAATGGTGTGGAAGGCCCCCGCGACGCTGAGCTGAATGAGTCGGGCGCGGGCTGGGGGTGTGGCTTGCAATGCTGCAAGTTGCTCAGTGGTTCCGGCGGCCACGATCTGGCCGGATCCGTTGTGGTTAGCGGCGGTGAGGCCGTGGGCTTCGATTGCCGCGAGAACCTCGTCGGCGTTGCCTCCGATGATCGCCATCATCGAGGTGGGACGGGCCGCACTTGCCGCAGCCATTTGTTGGCCGCGTTCGCGCACGAAGACCATCGCTTGTTCGGCCGACAGCACTCCCACAGCAGCTGCGGCGGTGATTTCGCCGACGCTGTGACCGGCAACAACGCCGACGCTCTTGAGGCCGTCCGCAGTCTGGGGGAAGAGTTCGAGTGCGGTCAGCAGTCCCGCCGCAACCAGAAGCGGTTGGGCGATGGCCGTATCTCTGATGGTTTCGGAGTCGGCCTTGGTTCCGTAGTGGGCCAGATCAATGTTGGCCACGGTGGACAGCCAGGTGAGGCGATCTTCGAAACGGGACTCGGTAAGCCAGGGCTCGAGGAAACCGGGGGTCTGGGCGCCTTGTCCGGGCGCAACGATTGCGAGCACGTGACCACTCTGGCGAATTCCGGCCTCCGACTCGGGGTCGGACGCCACGAAAATGATGCCCGTCGATTTGTGGGAAACCTACAAGTTGAGCGCAAGATGTGCGCCGAGATGGTTGTGGGGATTGTGGTTATTTCAGTCCAGGAGGCGTCCGAGGGTCAATGCGAGGCGGAGCGCGTAGGCGTCGCGGGAATCTGTTGGTGAATACCCAGTGATCTCTTGAACTCGGCGCAGCCGGTATCGAACCGTGTTGGCGTGAACGAAGAGTTCCCGAGCTGTGGCCTCAATCGAACCCGAGGTTCCAAAGTAGCTGGTGAGGGTTTGGACGAGTTCGCCACCGGCGGCGACCAGAGGCTGAAAGAGATCCGAAGCTAAAGCCCGTCGCGCATGCCCATCACCAGCGAGGGCTCGTTCGGGCAGCAGCCGTTCTGCGGCAATCGTTCGAGGGGCTTCGGGCCAGGCGCGGGCGGCGCGCAGGCCGGATAG
>CAYWIN010000220.1:0-3345 GCA_964458365.1 uncultured Propionibacteriaceae bacterium | reverse complement strand
TGCAGCGTCTTGACCTTGGGTAGCGGCACGTACACGAAGATGTTGTCCACGTAGAAGGTGTGCTTGGGCAGGTCAAGCCCGGACTCCCGAAGCACCTCAGTGCGGAAGACTGCGGCATGCATCAAGATGTTCTGGCCGGGGCCGAAAACGCCGACCTCGTCCCAGGTGATGATCTTGTTGGTCGGCAACGCACCCCGGTAGCGAATCACCTTCTGCGAACCGGTTTGGATGTGCTCATAGACGTAGTTGCACACCACGAGATCGACCAGGTTTTCGCCAGCGATGAAGCCCCGCAATTTCGCCAAGAGCAGGTCACGAGAGGTGCGATCAAGCCAGTCGTCCGAGTCGACCACTTTGAAGTAGACCCCTGTGGCCGCGCGCAGCCCGGCCATCACGGCGCCACCATGGCCGGCATTCTCCTGATGGATCACCTTGATGATGTCGGGATGCTCCCGGGCCCACTCATCGGCCTTCTCGGCGGTGTCGTCTTTGGTGGAGCCGTCATTGACGATGATGACTTCAACGTCGCGTCCACCTAGGACAGATTCGATGCAGGCGTCCATGTAGGCCGCTGAGTTGAAACAAGGGATCACGAAAGTGATCGTCTTGACACGCTTGGTTCTCACGAGGCTTCCTCCAGCAACCGATCAGCCAAGTCCAAGGCGTGAGCGATCGTTGCGTCCATGTTGTAGTACCGGTACTCCGCTAGGCGACCCAAGATCTGAAAGGTCGAGTAGCCCGAGGCAAGCTCCACATATGCGGCGTGCATTGCTTGGGCCGCCTCACTCACTTCGGGGTAGTAAGGATCCATGCCTGCGTCGGGTTCGTAGGCTTGACTGAACTCGCGGACGATGGTGGTTCGCCCGGAAAGCTGCTGTTTGGTCAGATGCTTGAACTCGGTGATCCGAGTGAAATCCTCGCTGACCGTGTAATTGATGGTGCCCCGGGGCTGGTACTCGTCGACCGCATGGGTTTCGAAATCGAAGTCGAGGCTGCGGTACGGCAAATGCCCAAAGCGGTAACCGAAGAGTTCATCAAGTGCCCCGGTGAAGACCACCTGACCAGCAAAAGGTTCGCCACCAACCAGCAGTTCGCCAGCCTCGCCGAATCCTAAGATTGTGGCCGCATCAAAATCGGTTCGCACATCAATCTGCGGATGCTCAAGCATCCGTTCAAACATCGGTGTGTAGCCGTCGGTGGGCAGCCCTTGATACGGATCTGTGAAGTAGCGGCAATCCTCAGAAACAAAGACCGGGACTCGCGCCGTCACTGACGGATCAATCTCGTCAGCCGACTTCCCCCACTGCTTGGTGGTGTAGTGCAAGAAGACGTTATTCCACACATAGTCGGCGACCTCGTTGAGGTCGGGGTCTTCCTCATCGCGCAGTTCACTGATCGGAACCTTGGCGCCCTCACCAAAACGATCAACAAGCTTGTTGATCAGTTCCTCGCCGCGCATGGCACCAAAGGCCACCCGCAACGAAACCTTATTGAAGGGCACCGGCAGGTAAGTGCCATGAACATCGGCGAGTACTTCGTGGCTGTAGCCATTCCATGCCGTGAAGCGGGACAGAAAATCGAAGACTCGCTGATCGGTGGTGTGGAAGATATGCGGCCCATACTGATGGATCAAGATTCCGGCTTCGTCCTCATGGTCGAAGGCGTTTCCCGCAATATGGTTTCGGCGCTCCAGGACCAGGACACGGCGTCCGCCCCGTTCGGCAAGCTCGCGTGCGACGGTGGCCCCAGCGCAGCCTGCGCCCACCACGATCGCGTCATAATCTGACCACCGCAGGTCAGCAGAATCGGTCGGACTGTGTGTGCTGATCGCCACGCCTAGATATTCCTCGCTCATTAACTGGGTCGGGCTCGGCGGAACAGGCACGCCCGATGCTGCGGTTGTCTCAAAACCCCCAGCCACATCGATCGCATGTTGGCCACCGAACGGCCCCCAGTTTGACGCCCAGGTGCCGGACAAACCATATCGCCGTCAAGGGCCTGGCAAGAAATCAAGCCCCGGGCCGCGTTCGTGGGACGCATTGGCGGCACGCCAAGGAATTCGATTGACTGGAGGGAAGTACGGAAGGAAGTCATGACCCGCCAGCCCAAACCACAGCTCCGCCCAGCCGTGGGAGCACTACCCGCCTACGTTGCCGGACGCCGAGCAGAGACTCCGATCACTGAACCTCTTGCCTCGAACGAAAGCCACTACCTCCCTCTACCCTCTGTCCTGTCCGCTATTGCCAGCGCCGCTGTGCGCGCCAACCGATACCCCGACATGGCCAGCGTCAACCTGCGTGATCGCATCGCCGAAGAACTCGATGTGACCAGTGAACACATCGCCGTCGGACCAGGTTCGGTGGGGGTGCTCGCTCAATTGATCGCCGCCATCTGCGAACCGGCCGACGAAGTGATCTTCGCCTGGCGGTCATTTGAGGCCTACCCGATTCTGTGTCAGGTCGCCGGCGCAACCGCCATCCAGGTTCCTTTAACGGCCGACGAAAAGCACGATCTTGCGGCCATGGCTGACGCCATCACCAAGAAGACCAAGGTCATCATCTTGTGCAGCCCGAACAATCCCACGGGCACCAGTATCAGCAGCGATGAACTGGAAAAGTTCCTGGCCAAGGTCCCGGCCCGGGTACTCGTCGTCCTGGACGAGGCCTACCGCGACTACGACCCCGACTCTGCCCCCGATTCCATGGCGCTTTTTGCCAAGCATCCGAATCTCTGTCTGCTTCGCACCTTTTCCAAGGCCTACGGGCTTGCGGGGCTGCGGGTCGGTTTCGCCGTCGCGACACCCGACATCGCCGAAGGACTCCGTCGAACCCAAGTTCCGTTCTCAGTCAATGCTGTTGCCGAAGCCGCCGCCGTCGCCGCATTGAATGCTGGTGAGGAAGTTGCAGCCCGCGCAGCCGAAGTGGCCGAAGAACGCGAGCGGGTGGTTCAGGCCGCCCGGGAACTCGGCTGGGAGATTCCCGACAGCTCAGCGAACTTCTTCTGGTTGCGCTTGGAAAACCCTGAACGCACGCAGCTGCTCGAAGCATTCGACACCGCCGAAATCTTGGTGCGCGGCTACCCCACCGATGGCATCAGGATCACCATCGCCGGACGCGAAGCCAACAATCGTGTGCTGAATGTTCTGTCTCAGAATGCGCCGGGCTCATCCAGTGAGGATGTCGAGACGCCTTCCGACGATGACGAGGCATCCTGATCAGTCGCCGGTGACATTCACCGCAAATTGATGAGATCCCTTGCCAGCGAACACCTGGCAAGGGATCTCATTCCTTGTAGCCCCGAGGGGATTCGAACCCCCGCTACCGCCTTGAGAGGGCGGCGTGCTAG
>CAYWIN010000219.1:0-3414 GCA_964458365.1 uncultured Propionibacteriaceae bacterium | reverse complement strand
GCGAAATATGGTGCCCTCGGCAACGCCTGCCGCAGTCGCGATTTCTCGAGTGGAGAGCTCGGCACCTTGGGTGAGGAGCAAGTGCACGGTGGCCGAAACCAACGCCTGGCGGCGTTGATCGGGTGTCATCGGGGTGGCGCGGCTCATAAATCCCAGAGTAGTGAGTGAGTGCTCACTCAGCAAGCTTGAGTGACAAAGAACACCCCTGACAAGCGCGAAAGGCGCCACGGTATTCCCGTCGCGCTGAGACAGTCGCCGCAAGACCTGGCTATTTCATCGCGTGATCAATATCGTCGGGCGGGGCCGAGCGGCCCGCAGACAGAAGGAGTGAGGTTGATGACAGCCGAGAACGTGGCTATTGGTGAAACGATGCTGGCCGAGCGCTTTTACGCAGACACTCGCGAAGTCAAGCTGGAACACATCCCGGTTCCCAAGCCCGGCCCCGGTGAGGTCCTCATCAAAGTTGCCTACTGCGGCATCTGTCACTCGGATCTGTCTTTGATCGATGGCAACTTCCCCTCCCGGCTCCCCGTCGTCACCCAAGGCCACGAAGTCGCCGGCACAGTCGTCGCACTTGGGCTGGGTGTGAATCAATGGCAGATCGGCGATCGGGTGATTCCCTCGGCAGGGAAAGCCTGCCTGCGCTGCCGAAACTGCATGCGTGGTGATTTCGCTAACTGTCTGGACCTGAACCTGATGGCCTTCGCGTTCGACGGCGGTTGGGCCGAATATGTTGTGGCCGGAGCAATCGGATGCACCCGAGTGCCCGACAACGTCCCGCTCGAACAGGCCGCCCTTCTGGCCGACGCCGTCTCCACCCCGTTCGCCGCCGTGGTGCGCACGGCGAAGGTGCACCTCGGTAACGCGGTAGGTATCTGGGGCGTTGGGGGCGTGGGCACTCACCTGGTGCAACTGGTCAAGCTCGCTGGGGGCGTCCCGATCATCGCCGTCGACATTAACGACGCCGCGCTCGAACGTGCTTTGCGTCTGGGTGCCGACTACGCATTCCGTTCCGACGATCCGGATCTGAAAGCAAAGATCGCCGAAGCCACCGGCGGACGACTGCTCGATGTCGCCTTCGATGCGGTCGGAATCACCGCGACGGCACGTCAGGCTGTCGCCAACCTCGACAGCAACGGACGGGTAATCACCGTCGGAATGAGCGCGCAGAACATCGACGCGGGTTCGTTCATGGAGTTTTCGTTGCTCCGCAAGCAGGTGAAGGGGCACCTGGGTTACAAAGTGCAAGACATCGGCATTCTGGCCGAGCTGCTCAGCCGGGGCCGCCTGGACCTCAGCGAATCGGTCTCCCAGATCATCCCGCTCAGCGACATCCACCGTGGTATCGAGATGCTGGAAAAGAAGATCGACAACCCGATTCGAATCCTGGTCAAGCCCTAGGGACATGAACCATCGGAAGGGGCGGACGGCCAGACTCGCTAACCTATGGGCGTGACTGAGCCGACCGCCGCTAATCCGAATCTGTCCGAGCAGGAGCAGGTGCGCCACGACAAGCGCGCTCGCCTGCTGGCCGAAGGAACTCAGGCTTACCCGATCACCGTTCCACGTACCCACAGTGCTGCGGAAGTTCACCAGCAATGGGGGCACCTCGAACAAGGTGAAGAGACCACCGATGTGGTGAGCGTTTCGGGGCGAGTGGTCTTCCTGCGCAACACCGGAAAGCTGTGCTTCGCCACCGTCCAAGACGGATTCACCCTGACCGACGCCGGCGCCCGACTTCAAGTGATGATCTCGCTGGCCGAAGTCGGGCCTGACCGGTTGGGCGCGTGGAAGGCCGACGTCGACCTGGGCGATTTCATTTCGGTCACGGGCCGGGTCATTTCGTCCAAGCGCGGCGAGCTCAGCGTGCTCGCCAGCGACTGGCGAATGGCTGCCAAAGCTCTGCGCCCGCTGCCAACGCTGCACAAGGAGCTCGGTGAGGAAACCCGGGTTCGGCAGCGCTACTCCGACCTGGTTGCCCGCCCGGAGGCCCGTGACATGGTCCGCACCCGGGCCCTCGTCACTCGCAGCATCCGCGAAACCCTGCATGCTGAGGGCTACCTCGAAGTAGAGACGCCGGTATTGCAGTCGGTGCATGGCGGCGCCGCGGCGCGTCCTTTCCGCACCCATTTGAACGCTTTCGATATCGACATGACGCTGCGGATCGCGTTGGAGTTGTACCTCAAGCGGGCAATGGTCGGCGGCGCCGATCGGGTCTATGAGATTGGTCGAATCTTCCGCAATGAAGGAATCGACTCCTCCCACTCGGCGGAGTTCACCATGCTTGAGGCTTACCAGTCCTGGGGCGATCAAGCCTCCATTGCCGACCTCACTCGGCGTCTGATCCAGAATGCGGCCGACGACGCACTTGGCACTCGGGTCATCGACACCCCTGCCGGAGAGATCGATCTGGACGGGGAGTGGGAATGGCGACCGGTGTATCCGACTCTGTCCGGGGTTTTGGGCGAGCAAATCACCCCCGACACGTCTGCACAGCGGTTGAGGGAGATCGCAGAATCCCATCATCTGGAGTTCGACCCGACCTGGGGCGCACAAAAATTGGTGATGGAGCTGTTCAGTGAACTGGTGGAGCCCCACCTTCTCCAACCAACCTTCGTCTGCGACTACCCGCCGATTGCGCAGCCGCTAGCCAGGACCCATCGCAGCGACCCGCGACTGATTGAGGCCTGGGACCTCATCATTGGCGGCGTGGAACGAGGCACAGGCTTCTCCGAGCTCATTGACCCGGTGGTCCAGCGGGAACGCCTGGTGGCGCAATCGCTGAAGGCCGCGGCCGGTGATCCAGAAGCGATGCAGCTCGACGAAGACTTCCTGGCCGCTTTGGAGTTTGGGGCTCCGCCCATGGGCGGGATGGGCCTGGGCATGGACCGCTTGATGATGCTGCTCACCGGGGCCGGGATTCGCGAGACCATCCTGTTCCCACTCCTGCGCCCGGGCATCTGACGGCCCGAGCGAGCCGCCCTAGTTTTGGTCGGCTACTTCCACAAAGTGGCAATGCCGAAGGCGGACGCCATCAGACCCATGCCGATCATGATGTTCCAGCCGCCCAAGGACGTCATGTAGGGAATTTCGATCCCAACCGACGCGGTGATGTAGAAGACGACCAGCCATAACACTCCCAGCAGACCGACCGTGATGAAGGTCGGTGGCACCCATTGGCGGCTTCCTGGCGTGTCGACCTTCTTCTGGTCTGACATCTTCCGACCGCCACGCAGTTTGGTGGCTTTCTTTTGGGCTGCGTTGGCTTCCTTCTGGAGACGGCCCGCATCCTCGTTGGCGGCCGTCGCCGCATTTGCCGCCTTTTCGGCAGCCTGATCGTGGGCCTCGCTCGGCTCGTCCAATGCAGTCTGATTGGCAGCGTCGGCGACTTCTTGAAGCTTGTCGGCTTTCTCG
>CAYWIN010000218.1:0-3435 GCA_964458365.1 uncultured Propionibacteriaceae bacterium | reverse complement strand
GTCGTCGAATCCACCTTGTCCGCGGCCAGCATCAAGGCGGTCAGCAGAATCGGAAACAGCGGCGAGTCGGTGTACTCCGACTCCAGCAGGTCACGAATCGCGTCCACACGGGCGCCATTTTTGGGCTGAAAGTAGTGCGCCTCTTCACAAAAGGTGCGAGTGAAATACCCGGCACGTCCAGGCAGCGCATTGAGGCGAGCTAACGCATCGTCCAGTTCACCGACGTCGATCGCGGCCGCATCGGTGGCGATATAGCAGTCGCTGAGAATCTGACTGTAGGTGGCAACGTCACTGGCAGTGACCGTCATCCCCCGCCGTTTGAACTCTCGGGCCACCCGCGTGGTCCCGGTGAACAGATCAGCCGCGGTTTGCGCATCGACGCTGGAGGCAATGCGGCCCAAAACGGGAACGAGCGCCCTCTTCGACCCGAGGTACTTGATCACATCGGAACCCTATGCGAACTCTTGGCCCAGCCCGACCAGGCCGGGCCGGGCAACCGCTGCGACCACGACAAGGGCGACGAGCCGGCTATTTGAGGATGTCTTCCAGCCGGGCCTGTAAACCGTTCAGCGCATCAGACGGTTTCGTGTTCCCGGTGAGCACGGGATGAATCGCGTCGGCAACCGCCGAACTGGCCTGTGCATAGGCCGGTGTTGGCGGAACCACCTTGGCGGCCAGGACAGAAGACTTCATGACTCCCAGATATGGCGAACTGGAGCGAAGGCCCGGCCCGGCATATACCGACACCAAAGCTGGAGCCAATGACCCTGCACTGAGCAAGATGCGTTGCGCGACCGGCCCCGCAGCCCACCCCAGGAAATCCTTGGCCGTAGCCTGGTTTCGCGCGCGAGCCGACATGGCCAGCTGATACCCGCCCGCCACGGGCGTCCCCGCTCCGAGACGTCCAGGAATCCGGGCCACCCCCACCTTGTTGACGACTTTCGACCCGGCCGCCGCCGATTGGGCGCGTTTCCAGGCCGCCGTCCCACTGCGCAAGAAGAGCAGTTCTCCGCCTGTGAACGACACCACGGCCTGCTCGTCACGCCAGTTCACCGCCTTGGCCGAGTACACCCCGGTCTTCGTTGCCGCACCCATCCAGGTCACCGCGTTCACCGCGGCGGCACTGGTCAGAGCCGGTTTGCCGTTTGCTCCAATCAAGGTGCCACCCGCAGAGAGGATGTTTTCGGCAGTGACCACACTGAGGTCGTTGGAAACCGCAAGACCGGCACCGTAACAGCTGTTCGAATGCTGCTTACCCAGGACCTTCGTACAAGCCGACGCAAGCGCCGACCAGGTGGTAGGCACCTTCAGTTTGGCTTTGGCCAGAAGGTCTTTGCGGTAGTAGAGCAAGCCCGAATCGGCAGTCACTGGGTAGGCGTAGCGCGCGCCCTTGTACTCGCCGCTCGCCCAAGATGAGGGCACATACGCTTTCGCGGGCAAACTCCCGTCAGTCAGCTTCGTTAGCCAGCCCTGGGAGGCGAACTCCGGCACCCAAGAACCGTTCAGCGCAACCACCGTGTATTCGCCACTGGACGCCCTCAGCACTTGGGCAACATCGTCGTGGCGCCGGTCGGTATCGGCAGACAACTCATGAATGGTGACCGGCTGATCGGGGTGAACCCGATTCCAGCTCGCAGCCATCGCCGACCAGGCACCAGCATCATCAGGGCCTGCCGCGAGCACAATCGGGCCGCGTTCCTTGCTGAGATCGGCGGTTGCGATCGCGACCGGTTCAGGAGGTGACGCACATCCGGCCACCGTGACGGCAACCGCAACGCTCAGGGCGGCGAGCCCGCTAATGCCCCTCAACGGTCTGTGACGATCGAGCGCACAACGAAACCGAAAACCACCACGCCGGTCATCGCCGCACCGAGCAAGGCGATGCGCGAAACGCGCACACCGGAATCATCGACGAACTGATGACGCAACTCATGTACCCCATCGGAAAACGCGCTGCGCGCCTCGTCGGCAGCATTGCGCAAGACAGCCCGCGGATGGACGGCGCCGACCAGATCAGCAATGTGGTCAGCCAGGCGATCGCGCGCCGCGTCAATCTCAGCTTCAATCTCCTCGCGGGTCGGCTTGGCCTCGACCGTGGCCTGCACTGACATGGCATCTCCTGTCGAACTGAGTAGAACAAGCCTATGCCCACCAGATTGACGCCGCCGGTTTCTGTTACCTCCGATGGCCTAGGGTGGCGGCATGGCGAAACTGAACGTGGGTGACCCCGCCCCAATTTTCACGCTCCCCGACACCGGAGAAACTCCCGTGTCACTGGCTGATTTCCCCAACCGTCGGGTCGTGTTGTACTTCTTCCCCGCCGCCATGACGCCGGGATGCACCATCGAAGCCAACGACTTCAATTCTTCCCTCGCCCAGTTCACCAAGGCGGGCTACCAAGTGATCGGGATCTCGCCTGACAAGCCCGAAAAGCTCGCCCGGTTCCGGGACAAGGAAGGCTTGCAGTTCCCTCTGCTGGGCGATCCCGAACGAACCACCCTTGAGGCATACGGTGCCTACGGGACCAAGATGCTTTACGGCAAACAGGTCGAAGGCGTGATCCGTTCCACCTTCCTGATCGATGTTGCAGCCGATGGCACCGGAGTGATCGCCGAGGCCAGATACAACGTCAGGGCCACCGGACACGTGGCGAAACTGGTCCGCGAACTCGGCTTGTAAACCGCACCACGCGCCGACCCACATTCCGCCGCACGGATTTTGCCCCCTTTGGCATCATCGAGTGCTCAAATCCCAACATCTGCCCAGGTGAGGACCACGATGATCGACTTCTACCTTTGCCGCCACGGACGCACTCCGCTCAATGTGGCCGGTCGTCTTCGCGGCCACCTCGACCCCGAGCTGGATCTCGTCGGCCTGACAGAGGCTCGCGACCTGGCGAATCTGCTCGCCCCGCTGGAAGTGACCCGGGTGGTGTCCAGCCCGCTGCGACGAGCCCAACAGACGGCGGCACCCATTGCGACCGCTGCTGATCTCAGCGTCGATCTGGACGGGCGCTTCGTTGACCGCTCCTACGGCGAATTCGACGGCGCTCTCGCCGCCGACGTCATCGCCACCTACGGACGTGTCAGTGCTGCTCCAGGTGTTGAGTCCACCACATCGGTATTCGAGCGGGCACGCGCAGCCCTGATGGAACTGGCTGAAGGAAGTAGCGCCGGGCCGGTGGTCGTCGTCACCCACGACGCCGTGATTCGGGCTTTGGTCGAAAACCTCGATCCGGGCCTCGCACCGGCCGGTCTCGTTCCTCGACGCACCGGATCGTGGAACCTGATCCGCTACGAAAACAACAGCTGGAAGCTGATTCGGCTGGACAGCAAAGACGATCCCATCGAAACGCTGGCCACGTCATAGCTGCCGCTCGTGGTACCGGAGAAGGGACTTGAACCCTCACGCCCGAAGGCACAGGAACCTAAATCC
>CAYWIN010000217.1:0-3453 GCA_964458365.1 uncultured Propionibacteriaceae bacterium | reverse complement strand
GGCGTCGACTTAAGGGATGGGGATAGTGGACCTGTTCGAGTATCAAGCCCGCGACGTGTTCGCCGCTGGCGGTGTTCCGGTGTTGGCGGCGATGGTTGCTGACACCGCAGATGAGGCTTTCGAAGCAGCCAGCCGCTTGGGATCGCCCGTTGTTGTGGTCAAGGCCCAGGTGAAGACTGGTGGGCGGGGCAAAGCTGGTGGCGTCAAAATCGCCCACAGCCCCGGCGAGGCTGCCGAGCATGCCGCCCACATACTGGGCATGGATATCAAAGGTCATGCCGTGAAGCGGGTGATGGTGGCCGAAGGCGCCTCCATCGCTGAGGAGTACTACTTCTCAATGCTGCTGGATCGAGCCAGTGGCGGTTACCTGGCGATGTGTAGCCGGGAAGGCGGCATGGACATCGAGACGCTGGCGGTGGAAAGACCCGAAGCGCTGGTGAAGATCGAGGTTGACCCTCTCCGAGGACTGGATGCAGCCACCGCCACCCAGATCGTCACCGAAGTTGGTTTCGACCCAGCCGATCGTGACGCTATCGCTGACGTGCTGGTCAAACTCGGCCAGGTCTATCGCGACAACGACGCAACTTTGGTGGAAGTGAACCCGCTGGTGAAGACCACAGACGGCCAGATCATCGCGCTGGACGGAAAGATGACGCTGGACGGCAACGCTGCCTTTCGGCATCCCGAATGGGCGGACTATCTCGATGCGTCGGCCGATGATCCGCTTGAAGTGCGAGCGCGAGACCTTGGCCTGAACTACGTGAAGCTTGACGGCAATGTCGGCGTTATTGGAAATGGGGCCGGTCTGGTGATGAGCACCCTCGACGTCGTTGCCGCCGCGGGCGCCGACCTGCCGGGGCGACCTCATCCGGCGAACTTCCTCGATATTGGTGGGGGCGCTTCTGCGACGGTGATGGCGAACGGTCTGGACATCGTGCTCTCCGATCCGCAAGTGACCGCGGTCTTGGTCAACGTTTTTGGTGGAATCACGGCCTGCTCCGAAGTCGCTAAAGGCATCATCGACGCCCTGGCAATGCTCGGCGACCGGGCAAAGAAACCCATCGTGGTGAGGCTGGACGGCAACGCCGTCGAAGTGGGACGACACATGCTCACCGAGGCGGCACATCCACTGGTGCAACTGTCCACAACCATGGACGCGGCCGCGCGACGGGCCGCCGAACTCGCAGCGACGAAGGAGAAGTGACGATGGCGATCTGGCTTGATGAACGCTCCTTGGTGATCGTGCAAGGGATGACCGGCGCAGAAGGTCGCAAACACAGCCAACGGATGATCGTGGCCGGGACCCGAATCGTGGCGGGAGTCACTCCAGGCAAGGGCGGCCAGTCGGTGGTGTTTGAAGAAGACCCGGTGCCGGTATTCAATTCGGTGGGCGAGGCCAAGCTCGCCACCGGAGCGAATACCTCGGTGGTCTTCGTCCCCCCGGCGCACACGTTGGCCGCGGTCCGTGAGGCCGTTGACGCCAAGCTCGACCTCGTCGTCGTCATCACCGAAGGAGTCCCCGTCGCCGACACGGCCGAATTCGTGGCCTACGCGCGACGTAGTGGTCATACGCGAATCATCGGACCGAACTGTCCAGGAATCATCAGCCCAGACCGGTCCAATGTGGGGATCATCCCTCCGACGATCTCCGGGCCCGGACCGATCGGGTTGGTGTCGAAGTCGGGCACCTTGACCTACCAGATGATGTTTGAGTTACGCGACGTGGGCTTCGCCTCAGCCGTGGGTATCGGGGGCGATCCGGTCAACGGAACCTCGCATATCGACGTGCTGGCCGCCTTCGAAGCTGACCCGAAGGTGGCCGCCATTGTGCTGATCGGCGAAATCGGTGGTGATGCGGAAGAAAGAGCCGCTGCCTATATCGCCGAGAACGTCAGCAAACCCGTGGTGGCTTATGTCGCAGGGTTTACCGCCCCGGCAGGGAAGACGATGGGTCATGCCGGGGCCATCGTGACCGGTTCATCAGGGACAGCTCAGGCTAAGAAGGCAGCCTTCGAGGCCGCCGGGATCAAGGTTGGGCGTACGCCGAGCGAAACAGCGCAGCTGATGCGCGAAGTGATTGGCTCTTTGGCCTGACGCCGAGCAGAGGCCCGGGACGAAGATTCGTCCCGGGCCTCTGCGGGTCTCTTTAGCCTTGACTGGCCCGTTGGCCTGCCCTCAGAGCAATGGCCTGCCAGTCATCGTCGCTGAAATCTGCGGTCTTCGTCGGGTTCGAGAACAAGTACGTGACCCGGTTCCCCGAGCTGAGCACCGCGACCCGGTATGGGATCTTGCTGCCGCCCAAATCGCGGGTGATCCGCCAGGTCTGCCCGGTGATTGTCGTCGAGTTGGCGCCCACGCCGCGTACCGTTGCCGATCGATCGACTGTCGCGCCGAGTTTGAGCGTCCCACAGGCGGAAAGGTTGCGGGTCAGCGTGGTGGCTAACGACTGGGCCGCCTTCGCGTTGGGAAAGACGTAATTGACCTGATCCACGCCAAATCCGGCGCTGGTTGCAGAAGCAGCCGCTTTCGGATCGTCGACCAGAAGCAAGGTGCGCATACCAGCTGAAGTGGTTCCGGCGACCTTGTCCAACGGCATCCCCTCGCAGCTGGTGCCTGGGGTGTTCACTTTCAGGTCGGCTGCCGTCCACTTACCTACGCCAGGTGTGAGCAGTGGCAGATCGGACGGTTCCAGCCAGCCCGCGGGGATCCCGGGGGCTGGCAATGTGGCCTTGACCGCAATGGCGCCGGGGCAGTTGCCCTCCGTGCACTGGCGGCTGAGCGGTTTGGCGGCGACATCTGCCACCGTCGTGACCGGCACAGCGGCCTTGGTGACAACATCGAAGGTATTCACCGTTCGTCCGGTCCGAGCGACCAGCACGGTGTGTGCCTGACCGGCGGTCGAGTTGGCTTTGAGAGCCAGAGCTCCGGCGGTGTTCGCCAGTCCGTCGACGGTGTAGGCACCGTTGACTAAGGCAGCCCCGTCAACGCAGTTCCCGACCTTGGACAGCCGCTCGTTGTAGGCATCCGTTGCGGCCTTTTCATTGGGGTAGCTGTCGACCGTTTGCAGAATCGAGTTGCCGTTGCCTCCGGTGTAGCCGCCGCTCACCGTCCGGTCCGACTTCACTCCGACACCGCCGGACAGGCAGATCACCGAGCCGCCCGCGGGTGACTTCTGCCACGGACCTGCGCCGAGGGCCGTCACTTCGTTGGCGGTGAGAAGCTGATCAACCGCGTCGGTCCCGGCAGCGCCTGTTGAGGCGCTGGGTCTAAAAGCGATCCACACTCCCGCCGTGACGAGGAGTGCGACCGCGACGACTGCTGCGATGACCAAAACTGCGGGACGGACGCTGCGCGCGGACTTCGGTGCGGCTGGCGCAGCGCGATTTGCCGACGATGGCGAACTTGGTGGGGGGACGGGGCCAGCGTTGCTGGCCACTTGGGGCTCGCCGAGCC
>CAYWIN010000216.1:0-3486 GCA_964458365.1 uncultured Propionibacteriaceae bacterium | reverse complement strand
CAGCAGACCTTGCTCCTCAATGGCCTGCGGGACCGGATCACGGTCCAGGTAGACGGTCAGCTGAAGACCGGTCGCGATGTGATGATTGCCGCGCTGCTGGGCGCCGAAGAGTTTGGTTTCGCAACCGCACCGTTGGTGGTCTCCGGATGTGTGATGATGCGCGCCTGCCATCTCGACACCTGCCCGGTGGGTGTGGCAACGCAGAATCCGGACTTGAGAGAGAAGTACGCCGGCCGGGTCGAAGACCTGGTGAACTTCTTCATGTTCATTGGGCAAGAGGTTCGCGAGTTGCTCGCCCAGCTGGGCTTCCGCTCCATTGATGAGGCCGTCGGACATGTTGAGGCGTTGCAGACCCGCGATGCCGTGGGCCATTGGAAGGCCGAGGGCCTTGATTTGGCACCGATCCTGCATCGGGTGGAGCTGAAGCCTGAGGCTGCTTTGCGCCGCGTAACGGCACAGGACCACGGCCTGGACGAGAAACTTGATGTCGAACTGATCCAGATGGCTCAGCCTGCGTTGACCGCCGGCGAGTTGGTCCGCGCCGATCTCAGCGTGCGTAACGTTGATCGCACGGTGGGCACCTTGCTTGGTCATGAAGTGACGAAGGCAACAAAGGGCGCCGGGCTTGCGGAAAACACGATTGATTTCACCTTGCGGGGGACTGCCGGACAGAGTTTCGGCGCTTTCCTTCCTGCCGGTGTCACCTTGCGGTTGGTGGGTGACTCGAACGACTACTTCGGAAAGGGTCTCTCCGGTGGACGGCTGGTACTCAGGCCGCACGAGGAAGCCCCGTTCAAGGCCGAAGAGCAGATCATTGCCGGAAATGTGATTGCCTACGGTGCAACCAGCGGCGAACTGTTCATTCGCGGCCAGGTGGGTGAACGGTTCTGCGTCCGCAACTCCGGTGCGAGTGCTGTCGTTGAGGGTGTCGGTGATCACGCCTGCGAATACATGACTGGTGGTGAAGCCTTGATTATTGGTTCCACCGGGCGGAATGTTGCTGCGGGAATGTCTGGCGGTGTGGCGTGGATTCTCGATCTGGTCGCCGAACGTCTGAACACCGAGCTTGTCGATGCGCAGACCCCACGGCCCGAAGACCTGGTTCGGATCCGGCAACTGCTGTCCAAGCACGCTGAGGAGACCGGTTCGCCGGTCGCCGAGCGGCTGCTTGCGCACAGCGATGCCGAACTCACGGGTCGTTTCACCACACTGATACCGCGGGATTACGCTCGAGTTCTCGCAGCGAAGGCTCAGGCTGAGGCTGCGGGTATGGACGAGGAGACCACGGTCAAGCTCATGATGGAGGCTTCACATGGCTGATCCCAAAGGATTCATGACCACCGAACGGCAAGTAGCCGAACGGCGTCCGGTCGATGAACGTGTCCAGGACTGGGCCGAGGTTTATCCCGGCACGCCGGGTCGTGCGTTGTTGCCGATTATCGACAAACAGGCCGGACGTTGCATGGATTGCGGTATCCCGTTCTGCCATTCCGGCTGCCCATTGGGCAACCTCATCCCGGACTGGAATGACATGATCTGGCGCGACGACTGGGCCGGGGCACTCGAACGGCTGCATGCCACCAACAACTTCCCGGAGTTCACCGGTCGGCTCTGCCCGGCTCCGTGCGAAACCGCCTGTGTGGTCGGCATTCATCGTGATCCGGTCACGATCAAGAACATCGAGGTTTCGATCATCGACCGTGCCTGGGATGACCGGCGTGTGACCGCACAGCCGTCCGCCTGGCATACCGGCAAGACCGTTGCCGTGGTGGGTTCCGGGCCAGCGGGTCTTGCCGTCTCACAGCAGCTCACCCGCGCCGGCTACACCGTGGTGGTGTACGAACGCGCCGACGCCATTGGTGGGCTCCTGCGTTATGGAATCCCGGAGTTCAAGATGCAGAAATCGGTGCTCGACCGACGACTGCGCCAAATGCGTTTGGAAGGCACCGCATTCAAAGCCGGAGTGAATGTCGGGCAGGACTTGACCGGGCAAGATCTCCTGGAACGGTTCGATGCGGTCGTCCTGGCAATCGGGTCGACGGTCTCTCGTGATCTGCCGGTGCCCGGACGTGAGTTTGGTGGCATCCATCAGGCGATGGAGTACCTTCCGCAAGCCAATCGGGTGGCTCGTGGGCAAGAGGTGGAAGACCAGATTCTGGCCACCGATAAGGACGTTGTGATCATCGGAGGCGGTGACACGGGTGCTGACTGCCTGGGCACGGCCTTGCGGCAAGGTGCCCGCTCGGTGACGCAGCTGGAGATCATGCCGATGCCCCCGGAATCTCGTCCAGCTAACCAGCCGTGGCCCACGTTCCCGATGACCTACAAGGTCACTTCTGCTCATGAGGAAGGCGGCGAGCGGGTCTATTCGGCATCGACCGCCGAGTTCCTGAGCGACGACGACGGAAATGTCTCTGCGCTGGTCGTTGACGATGTCGAAATGGTGAACGGCTCCTTCCAGCCCGTTCCCGGCACGCGTCGGACCATTCCCGCTCAGCTGGTCCTGCTCGCCATGGGCTTCACTGGCCCGCAGCACGAGGGCCTGGTGCAACAGTTGGGGCTAGATCTGGATGCCCGCGGAAACCTGGCACGCGATGAGAACTTCGCCACCAACGTGGAACGCGTCTTTGTCTGTGGCGATGCCGGCCGTGGCCAATCCTTGATCGTCTGGGCGATTGCCGAGGGCCGTTCTTGTGCCAATGCCGTGGACAGCCTGTTGTCCGGACGCGAATCGAACCTTCCTCGTCCGATTCTGCCGACAGATCGCCCGCTGGTTCTGCGCTGATTGGCTGGGCGTCGATCGGGGTTGAACGCATCAGCCCCGATCGAGGTGCACTTTCTCCAAGGTTGACTTGCCGAAAAGGGATTCGACCAGGTCGACGGTGAGCTCTGCGGTTCGGTTGCCGTCATCGAGCGCGGGATTGATTTCCATCAAATCAAGCGAGCCCAAGGCGCCCACGTCGGCAATCATTTCCATGCACAGTTGCGCCTCTCGGTAGGTGGCCCCGCCGCGTACCGGCGTCCCGACTCCGGGCGCCTCGGTGGGGTCGACAAAGTCCAAGTCGATGCTGAGATGTAGGTGGGTTTTCTCGTCGACTCCGGCCAGGGCGCGGACCATGGTCCGGCGCATGCCAATTTCGTCAATGAGGCGCATGTCGAAGACTTCGATGCCCTCTGCGTTGAGGAATGACTTTTCGCCCGCATCAACGCTTCGCAGGCCAACTTGGCGGATGTTGCTCGGGGCCAGGGCCGGTGCAACTCCCGCGAGATCAACCAGGCCTGCTGGTCCATGACCGGCCAGAACCGCGACGGGCATCCCGTGCACATTGCCCGAAGGGCTCAACATCGAGGTGTTGAAATCGGCATGGGCATCGAGCCAGATCACCCGGAGATTCTTCCCGTCGCGACGACAGGCCGCGGCGACCGCGCTGATGGAGCCAATGGCCAACGAATGATCGCCGCCCAACAGAATGGGCAACCGGTGAT
>CAYWIN010000215.1:0-3502 GCA_964458365.1 uncultured Propionibacteriaceae bacterium | reverse complement strand
CCGCAAATCGGGCGGCTCAGAGTCGGACGCGGCTTGCGAGTTCGGAATAGGTTTTCGGCCCAATCCCGTCCACCTCCTGCAACTCAGTGATGGCGGAGAACTTGCCGTGCTGGGTACGCCAGGCGATGATCTTCGCCGCCGTCACCGGACCAACCCCAGGAAGCGTGTCGAACTGAGCTGCCGTCCCCGAGTTCAGTGACACTTTGGCCGAATCTGCGGCACCAGCCGGCCCGGGAGGTGCCACTAATCCCCCATTCGACGACCCACTCATCGACCGCACCCAACCGCCAGGCCTCGCCCGCGTGCCGACCTTGATCTGGGTGCCATCAGTGACCAGCTGAGCCAGATTGAACTCCCCCAGTCGCGCTTGCGCGGTAAGACCGCCTGCCGCAGTGATCGCATCGATGATTCGTGCACCGGGCGCCAGTCGGACCACTCCGGGATGAGCTACCGCCCCGATCACGTGCACGACCAGCTGGCCGGTCGCATTCGTCGGCAAAGCGCTGGCCTGCGCACGAGGTTCTTGGGTGACCGCCGCACCCGCCACCGGAGTGGTGCGAGCCTGGATCAGGCTGTAGCCCGTCCAACAAATTGCCACCAAAGCGACGACCACCACGGTGCCCAAATGTTCCCGGCTGAACTCTGCGGCACGCTTCACCACCGTGATCGGTTTCACAGGTTCGGCATTCGCCTTCGGCGTCGATGCGCGGACATCAGACGACGATGCTCGCTCGGAAAACTCACGGAGCCTCACCAACCAAGATGGATCCGACTCGCCTACCGGAGGCTCCGACTCGTCGACCGGACCGGTCACCTCGAGATCATCCCTGGCTTCGGCTTCGGTTGGTGGAGATGAGGCGAAGAGCTCGTCGAGGCGCTGCCGGACGACGTCGCTGGTCAATGATGTGTTCGTGCCCACAACCAGAGATTGATCATCCACTAGTGACCCCAGTCAGCTTCAGCCAAGGTTGTGGAAACCCTCGGACTGATCCACAAGGATGGCGAGGCCAACGAACTTGGGATGGCCTGGAAGACTAGTGCGGTGACCTCCCGCCGCCTTCCCCATCCGCTTGCCCTCTTCTTTGCGGCGGCTTTCTGCCTCGTGGGAGTGGCCGCACTCGTGTTGTACTTCGTTCCCGGGCTGCAGGCCGAGGCTCGCAACGTGGCCTTGTGGTCATCCTTTGTGCCCTATGGGGCCGTGATGTGGGTGGTCGCGACTCTGATTCTGTTTCTCGCCGGGCATGGCCGCGGACGGCTGTTGGCTCTCGTCCCCGTCGCCGGCCTGATAGCAAGCTTCTTGGTCTTCGTCCCGTATTTCGACGCCAGCCATCGAGCACCAGCCGGGACGACACCCACCCTGCGGATCATGACGCTCAACATGCACTATGGGCAGGCCGATCAGGACCAATTGTTCGCTGAGGTTTCTCGGGTGAAGCCCGACCTGGTGGTCCTCACCGAGTTCACCGAAACCGCGAGCCCTCTATTGACCGAGCCGCGGTGGAAGATGCTGTTGCCCTACCACGTCGGCACCACCGGAGATGCACTTCATGGGCCATGGGGCGGCGACGCTACCGGCACCCAAGTGCTTTCGCGCACCCCCCTGGCCGAGCTTGCTCAGACCAAAGGTACGGGAGCCACAAATCTGGCGGTCAGTGTCAACGTCGACGGCACCAAGATGGTGCTGATCGCCGCCCATCCGATGAACCCCATCCGAGGCAAGCTCGACGGGTGGCTTTCCGACAATCAGGCGCTGGTCGACATGATTGGTCGGTACCACGATCAGCCCATGGTGGTCGCTGGCGATCTCAATGCGGTGCCGGAGCACTACACCTACCGGGCGCTGATGGACGACAACGGTCTACATCCGGTCGTGGACGGCTGGAAGCCAACCTTTCCCGCCGACAAGCTGGTGCCTCTGATCACGATTGACCATGTCCTTGCCTCACCGCAGTTTCAAACCGTGAGTCTGAACCGATTCTGGGTCGCAGACACCGACCATCTAGGCAGTGTCGCTCAGTTGGCTTTCCGCCCGGCAGGTTGACGTCTGCGCAGCCCGTCAGGCGGGAACGATACTGACCAACTTCGGCGCCCTGACAATCACTTGACGGACCTCGCGACCGTCCAGAGCCCGCTGAACCCCCGGATCTGCCAGGGCGATTTCGGTCAGTTCTGATTCCGATGTTGCCGGAGAAACCGACAGCTTGGCACGAACTTTGCCTTGGACCTGGACCACGCAGGTCACCGATTCGGCGACCAGCAGGGCGGGGTCGGCTTGCGGCCAAACGGCGTTTGCCACCGACGGCGCATGCCCCAGCTTTTCCCACATCTCTTCGGCCACATAAGGCGCGATGGTACTGAGCATCACCGCGACAGCCTCCGCCGCTTCTCGAACGGCGGGGTCCGCTGCACCGGCCCCGCTGTCGATCTCTTTACGGGTTGCGTTCACCAGCTCCATGATCCGGGCGACCGACACATTGAATCGTTGCCCCTCAATGGTTTCGGTCACTTCCGCGATGCCCTTGTGTGTCGCGCGGCGCAACGCGATGGCACCGGCGGATGGGTCAACACCCACCGCGCTGGTCACGTCGTCGGCCAGGCGGTAGGCCCGCTGCAAGAATTTCAGCGTCGAGCCTGGGGAGACGTCGGCCCAGTCGATGTCATCTTCGGGCGGTCCTGCAAACACCACGGTGGTGCGGATGGCGTCCACACCATAGGTGTCGATCTGTTTGCCTAGGTCAATCCCGTTACCCAAGGTTTTGCTCATCGCTTTGCCCTGGTTGATCACCTGGCCTTGATTCATCAGGCGAGTAAACGGCTCGGTGAAGTCCACCAAGCCCAAGTCGTGGAGCACCTTAGTGAAGAACCGGGAGTACAGCAGGTGCAAAATGGCATGCTCGACGCCGCCAACATATTGGTCGACGGGCATCCACTTGGCGACCGCCGCAGGGTCGAATGGGCCGTCGGTGAAACTCGGCGAGCAATACCGGAAGTAATACCAGGACGAGTCCACGAAGGTGTCCATGGTGTCTGTGTCGCGGGTGGCTGCTGCCCCGCAGCTCGGGCAGGTGGTGTTGACCCAATCGGTGGCTGCCGCCAATGGGCTGGTGCCTTTCGGCGCCAGCGCGGCACCACGCAGGTCGGGCAGTTCGACCGGCAACTGGTCGTCGGGCACCGGAACTTCACCGCAGTGCGGGCAGTGCACGATCGGGATCGGGCAGCCCCAGAACCTTTGGCGACTCAACAGCCAGTCCCGCAGCCGGAAAGTGACCGCAGCCTCGCCACGGTTTTCGCGTGCCAGTTTGGCCGTGATCGCCGCAACACCGTCGGCTTTGTTGGTCAGACCGTCCAAGGCCGGTGAGTTGACGTAGGCGCCATCGCCGGGAGTGGCGATGAATGTCTCGGCCGGGTCAGGCAGACCCGTGGACACCACGACCCGGACGGGCAGGTCAAAGGCTCGAGCAAAGTCGAGGTCCCGCTGGTCGTGGGCCGGTACGGCCATCAC
>CAYWIN010000214.1:0-3520 GCA_964458365.1 uncultured Propionibacteriaceae bacterium | reverse complement strand
CCACTTTCCGTACCGAGGATGAGGCCGTCGACTTCGCCAATTCGACTCCCTTTGGACTCATCGCCTACGCCTACACCCAGGACGTGAACCGAGTCTTTCGGCTTCCCGAACGAATCGAGGCGGGCATGCTCGGCGTGAACACCGGAGTGATCTCCAATCCGGCTGCTCCGTTCGGAGGAGTCAAACAGTCTGGGCTCGGTCGGGAAGGATCTGTAGAAGGAATCGCGGAGTATCTGGAAACGATGTATGTCGGGATTCCCAACCCGAGTTGATCCTCACTTCCCGCAGGCGGTTTGGTTCGCGTCGACTCTTCGACAATCATGGAGCGGTGGAATGGGTTGTGGCGGGTGTATGGGTCCTGATCTCCGCGGTCGGTTTGGTCAAGTACCGCTTTCGGCGCCGTGATGAGATGTTCGAAGGGATCACCCCCGGCCTTTTTCCTGCTCCGGGTCAGCCCACCCGTCGGGTCCGGGTTCGGCGTGAACATAGGGCAGTCACCGCCGTGCGGTTTGAGCCCCCCGCGGGAATCGGCCCCGGCCTCACCGGTGTCATCGTTGACGGACGGGTGGATCCGGTCGAGTTGTCCGCAACGCTGCTTGATCTCGGCAATCGGGGTTGGCTCAAGCTGCGTCCCCTCGCGAACCGTCCGGGCACCAAACCCGACGAATGGCTGATCGAACGCTGCGATCCCATGCCGGAAGAAACACTCAGCCCCACCGAGGAACTGCTCTACCGGGCGTTGTTCACCCAGCAACCCGCGATCACCCTCACCGCATTCAAGTCCAGCCAGTCTGCGGCCCTGGCCGAAGCTCCGAACAGTTTGCAGCGCGAAGCTAGCGCACGCCAGTGGTTTTCCTTTCACAGTCCGGGCCACCGCTGGTTGTCCCGCACAGCCGGTCCGATCGCGGTGGCGTTCGGCATGATCGGCTTGATCGCAGGCATTTCGCCGATCCTCGGGGTCGGGCTGATCATCGCCGGCGTGATCTGGATCTTTGGAACCGCAGGTATCCAGACGACGTTGACCGCCGAGGGGTACGCCATGCGCGTCCAGGCGCTGGGATTCAAGCAGTACCTCGCCACAGCGGAAGCCGATCAACTCAAATTCGAGGCGGGAATTGATGTTTTCAGCCGCTATCTGCCCTATGCGATGGTTTTCGGAGTGGTGGATCATTGGCGCAATGTCTTTGCCGATGCCGTGGCCAGGGGTTTGATCGACGACAGCATGGTGGGCCTGAATTGGCTTGACTTGGGCGACGCGCTTAGCGCGCTGCAGCTGCTGGATTTCCTCACTCTCGATGGGGGCATTTTCGATGGCTTGACCACCGATTTCGCCGGACTGGTTGACCTGCCCGGCGTGGACGGAGTCTTTGATTCGGTGGGCGATCTGCTCGGCGGGCTTGGCGACATCGATATCGACCTATAGCCGAGGTAGTGCCAGGACTACCTGCACTCTGGTGTCCGCACCATTCGTTCGGTGCACGCGCAAAACTACGCTCGGAGCATGACTTCGCCTTTGCTTGTTGAATCACCTGCCACGGTGATTGCATCTGCTCATCTCCTGACGAAAAACTACGGCAGCGGCGAGGCCGCGGTCCGTGCTCTCGACGGGGTCGACATCGGCTTTACCCGGGGATCGTTCACTGCGATCATGGGGCCGTCAGGGTCGGGAAAGTCCACGTTGATGCACTGTCTGGCCGGTCTCGACCGACCAACCTCGGGCACTGTCATGTTGGGCGGCTGGGATCTGAGCGTGGCCAGCGACAAAGACCTCACTCGGATCCGACGCGACGCCATCGGGTTTATCTTCCAGTCGTTCAACCTTCTGCCCACCCTCACCGCTGAGCAGAACATCAAGCTTCCGCTCGACCTTGCCGGGCGGCGCGCCGATCCGGATCTGTATTCACAACTCGTTTCATCGCTGCGACTCAGTGATCGCCTCACCCATTTGCCGTCCCAGTTGTCGGGCGGTCAGCAGCAACGCGTCGCCATCGCGCGTGCACTCATCACCAGTCCCAGCGTTGTGTTCGCCGATGAACCCACCGGGGCGTTGGATTCCCAGGCCAGCCACGACCTGCTCAGCTATATGCGGCAGGCCTGTCGTGATCTGGATCAGACCATTGTGATGGTGACTCACGATCCGAATGCGGCCGCCTTTGCCGACCGGACCGTGCTGCTCAAGGATGGCCGCATCGTGCAGGATCTCGCCGAGCCCACCGTCGAACAGATCCTCGCAGCCACCACGAATGCGGCCAACTGATGTTCCGCCAGGCATTGAGTGAAGTCCGGTACCATCCCGGACGCTTCGTATCCACGTTGATCGCCATCGCGATCTCGGTGGCGTTTCTGTCCGGTTCTGCTGTGCTGGTCGCCACCGAAGGCCAAGCCCAAGGCAAAGCCATGAACGTGCCCCTCGCCCAAGCCGATGCGACGATCGCGGTGACGTCGAAACACGCCGGAGCCGTTGTTGCTTCGATGCTGCCCAAGGACCCGATGGTCGCGGCATACAGCCCGATCTACCGGTCGACTCTCCTGGTCAGTTCCGGCGCGATTTCCTCCGCGGTGGAGTTGGTGAATCTGCCGCCCGAACCGCTGCGTTGGGCCTCACTGACCGCGGGAACCTGGCCTGTCGGGCCGAATGATGTCGCGCTGAGCGCTGGCGCAGCGCAGTCCCTCAATGTGGGCGTCGGACAGAAGATTCAGTTCCCCGGTTCCAACGACGTTGCCAACGTCGTTGGACTGACCGACGAACCCGGCGGCTTGTTCACCAAGAGCGGCTACGCCAGTGACGCCTGGTTTGCCTCTCGAGGTTCCACCCCAGAGGCCGCGAGTCGCTGGGCAGTGAAGGCTGCTCCAGGAATGAGTGCTGATGCCTTAGTCGCCGACCTGTCGACCCGATTGGCCTCGGTGAAATCAAAGGTGACCGTGAGCACCGCGGAAACTTACCGTGCGAAAGTCGTCTCGGCGATGGCCGGGGAGTTCAATATCTTCGCCAATGTGCTGTGGTCTTTCGCCGGGGTGTCGTTGATCGTCGGCATGATCACCATTGCCAATACCTTCACGATCACCCTGGCGCAGCGGCGTCGTCAGATCGGTCTGCTTCGCATGGTGGGCGCTTCCGGGGCCCAAATGCGACACCGGTTCATTGCGGAGGCCACCATCTTGGGTCTTCTGGGGTCGGTCTTTGGCCTGGCAACGGGCATTGGGTTGGGCGCTGCAGTGAGTTCGTGGACCAGCTCGTTGTTCTGGGGATTGGCTTTGCCCTGGACTCAGCTGGCGATCGCACTGGCTTTGGGGGTGGTTGCCACCATCGCGGCCGCATTTGTGCCCATCATTCGCGGCACCCGGGTGTCGCCGATTGAAGCAATCCAGCCGATTGCCAGTCCAGACGAAGTCCGACGCGGCTCGGTGTTGCGGGCATTCATCTGCTGGATCCTTTTCCTGATGGGAGCCGGACTGGCCGCTTTCGCTCTGCTTCGACCCAACAACTACTCCTTGCTGATCGCCATCGGCGGCGGGTTGC
>CAYWIN010000213.1:0-3547 GCA_964458365.1 uncultured Propionibacteriaceae bacterium | reverse complement strand
GCGGATCACCACGTCATCGAAGTTCAAGGTGACGTCGCCGTCCTTGTTGGGTGTCAACAACTTGAAGAGGTTGACGACATTGGTGCCGTAGAGCTGCGAAGCCTGGGTTGGTAGGCGGCCAGCAAGATCGGTGTAGCCGATGATCTTTACGCCGTTTTCGGTCACCACGAGTTCGTCGGGCTTGGAACCTTCAACGTTGCCCCCGTTGGAGGCAGCCATATCGACGATCACCGAGCCGGGCTTCATCGTGGCCACCATGTCGGCGGTGATCAGTCGGGGAGCGGGCCGCCCGGGGATCAACGCCGTGGTGATGATGATGTCGACGTCCTTGCACTGGTCGGCATACAGCTGTGCCGCAGCGGCTGCGTAGTCGGCGGACGCTTCCTTGGCGTATCCGTCACTGGACTGCTGTTGTTCAGCTTCGACGGCCACAAACTCGCCGCCCATTGACTGCACCTGTTCGGCAACCTCGGCACGAAGGTCGGTTGCCCGAACGATTGCGCCCAGCGACTTCGCCGTGCCAATCGCGGCCAGCCCGGCAACACCAGCTCCGGACACGAAAACCTTGGCCGGAGGAACTTTGCCCGCCGCCGTGACCTGTCCAGTGAAGAAGGAGCCGAACTCGTTGGCCGCTTCGACAACGGCACGGTAGCCAGCGATATTGGCCATGGAACTCAGAACGTCCAAAGCCTGCGCGCGAGAGATACGCGGGACGGCATCCATCGCCATCGCCGTGACCCCGCGCTTATTCAACTTCTCGACAAGCTCGGGGCTACGGCCCGGAGCCAGCAAAGAGATCAAGGTGCTGCCCTTGGAAAGCTGAGTGATCTCTTTGTTACTGGGAGCGTTGATCTTGGCAATGATCGGGGCTGCCCAGGTTTGTGCCCGGTCGCCGATTGTGGCGCCGGCTGCTTCGTAGTCTGCATCGGGGTAAGAGGATTTGGCTCCTGCTCCGGCTTCGACGACGACGCTGTGTCCAAGTTTGATTAGTTGGGCGACTGTCTTAGGGGTGGCCGCGACGCGCGTCTCCCCCTTGAGAGTCTCTACGGGTATCCCGATTTGCATCAGCAAAAGTCCTTCCATTGGATCCGGGATGGCAAGACCGCCGCGCGGTAGCGTAGTCGTTTTGAGATGGCGGGCCCACTATGCGGTCCACATGTTCTTTGTTTGTCCGGTTGTCGGTTCAAATGTGCTTTCGAGCTCCGATTCGCCCGCCGGCGGGCTCTCCCGGTAGACTCGGGCCGCCGTCAAGACGGCCGCGGACACCAAAGTGCCGCTCAGCGTGTGGTGAGATCACCCCACGTGCCTCCTGGCAGAGCGGCGCCGCGCAACGAGAAGCGGAAGGAGAGCAGCCGATAACGATGGATGCTGACACCAAGAAGAAGATCATCGAAGAGTACGCACTGACCCCAGGAGACACAGGTTCCCCGGATGTCCAGATTGCGCTGCTCACCAAGCGGATCGCACACCTCACCGAGCACCTGAAGGTGCACAAAGGCGATCATCACAGCCGCCGTGGGTTGATGTTGATGGTCGGCCAGCGTCGCCGCCTGCTCAACTACGTTGCAAAGAATGACGTTGAGCATTACCGCACACTGATTGCAAAGCTCGGTTTGCGTCGGTGATTCACACTTCATGACCAGCCGGTGACGGGTTGCCCGTCACCGGCTGGCCGTGCATCACAACAAAAGACCTCAGTAAGGGCTGGAAACTGGTTTGGTCCTCGGTAGTGACTTTCGGGAGAAGCAAAACCTCCCGCGAGCCTCGATCGAAGACCGGGCGGGACATGGCCGTGGGGCATACCCGAAAGGAATATCGAATGGAAGGTCCTGACCTTCGTTTCACCGAGGCCGTCATTGACAATGGCGCCTTGGGCAAGCATGTCGTCCGGTTCGAATCCGGACTCCTGGCCCAGCAGGCCAACGGCAGCGCCACCGTCTACCTGGACGGCGACACCGTGCTGCTGTCAGCCACCACCGCGCAGAAGAACCCGCGCGATGCCATCGACTTCTTCCCGCTGACTGTTGACGTGGAAGAGCGTATGTATGCAGCCGGGCGGATCCCCGGTTCCTTCTTCCGTCGCGAAGGCCGCCCCTCTGAGGGTGCGATCCTCGCTGCGCGGTTGACCGACCGCCCCCTGCGCCCTTGTTTCATCAAGGGGCTGCGCAATGAGGTGCAGGTTGTCATCACCGTCCTCGCCCTCAACCCGAATGTGCGTTACGACGTGCTGGCCATCAACGCCGGTTCTGCGTCAACCACGCTGGCGGGTCTGCCCTTCTCCGGCCCGGTTGGCGGCGTTCGCATCGCTCTGATCGGCGATCAGTGGGTGGGCTTCCCCACCGTGGAGCAGGCCGAACAGGCCACGTTTGAAATGGCGATTGCCGGACGGGTGCTCCCCGACGGTGACGTGGCCATCATGATGGTCGAAGCCGAGTCCACTGAGCAGACCTGGGATTTGGTGCGTTCGGGCAAGAAGGCTCCCACCGAAGAGGTCGTCGCTGAGGGCATTGAGGCGGCCAAGCCGTTCCTCAAGGCTCTGTGTGATGCTCAGGCGGAGTTGGCGGCGATGCTGCCCAAGCCTGTCACGGAGTTCCCGGTCTTCCTGGACTATCAGCCAGACGTTTTTGAGGCTGTTGAAGCCGCTGCGAGTGCACGGCTGGCCGAGGTCATGGCGATTGCCGGCAAGCAGGAGCGAGAGACGGCGACCAGTGAGTTGCAGAGCGCGATCCATGTCGAACTGGACGAAAAGTTCACCGATCGCGAGAAGGAAATCTCTGGTGCTTTCCGCGCTTTGACGAAGAAGCTGGTTCGTCACCGCACGTTGACCGAGAAGATTCGGATCGACGGACGTGGCTTGCGCGACATCCGCACTTTGAGCGCCGAAGTGGGTGTCCTACCTCGGGTTCATGGTTCGGCCTTGTTCCAGCGCGGCGAGACCCAGATTCTGGGCGTCTCCACGCTGAACATGCTGGACATGGAGCAGAAGCTGGACACGCTTTCTCCGGAAACCACCAAGCGTTACATGCACAACTACAACTTCCCGCCGTATTCCACCGGCGAGACCGGTCGGGTGGGGTCACCCAAGCGTCGCGAGATCGGACACGGTGCGCTCGCCGAGCGCGCCTTGGTTCCCGTTCTGCCCAAGCGCGATGAGTTCCCCTACGCGATCCGTGAGGTTTCTGAAGCCCTGGGCTCCAACGGTTCGACCTCGATGGGTTCGGTGTGCGCATCGACCCTGGCGTTGTTGAATGCCGGTGTGCCCCTGAAGGCGCCGGTGGCCGGCATTGCAATGGGTCTGATGAGCGAGGAACTCGACGGCCAGACGCATTACGTCGCGTTGACCGACATTCTGGGTGCCGAGGATGCCTTGGGTGATATGGACTTCAAGGTTGCCGGAACGCGTGACTTTGTGACCGCTTTGCAGCTGGATACCAAGCTCGACGGCATTCCCGCCGAAGTTCTGGCTGGTGCCTTGCTTCAGGCGCGCGAAGCCCGTTACACGTTGCTGGACGTGATGGGCGAAGCCATCGACGCACCCGACGAGATG
>CAYWIN010000212.1:0-3551 GCA_964458365.1 uncultured Propionibacteriaceae bacterium | reverse complement strand
AGCCAGTGCTGAACCCAGACGCAACGCCCCGTGAACTCCAACTGGATGCGGATGAGCGCCACGGTCCCCAAGGAGCCAGGTGCGCCTTCCCGCTTGGCGTCGGCGGCGGCTTTGTCACCCATGTACTTGCCCACTGCGGTTGCGAAGACTTTCTGGTTGTAACCCTTGGGCAGGGGCACGTAGCTCGGCCATTGACTGGCCACGAGCTGGGGATAGTCGGCCCCAGTTATCTCGACTACCTGGCCGCCGGAGTTTCGGTCGTGGGTGGGTTCGAAAGTGTCGGGGTTGACGTATTCCCCGGTGAGGGCGCGGAACCAGCCGCCGTAGGCCACTCCCGGCACGCTGATTCCCAACCCCACCAACACGGCGGTCGCGGCGATTGCGCGTCTGCGCCAGCGGGACGGGCGTGTGGGGGTAGGTTCGTTCAACGCCGCGGTGAGGTAAACGTGTGCCTCGGCTGGCGTCAGCGTGACGTCGGCGGCCGGGTCGGCCTCCAGCAATGCGGCGAGCTCAGGGTCTGAATGCGGCATGATGCCCCTTTCGTTGGTTCACCCCGAACATGTCCGCAGGCTAGCGAAACGTCGCAAAAGACGTGGTGTTCTCCCAAGGAAAACGGTTCCTTGGTGGGTCGGTGTGTGCAACCAGGAATGCCGCTAGCATGATCGACCTGCCACGTTGAAGGAACCACGATGGGTGAAATTCGATTCGTCGGTGACCCCCACTTGGGGCACAGTTTGGTTTCCGACCTGCGTGGGTATTCCTCGATTGACGACCACGACAATGCGATCTTGGCCAACATGGCCCGGGTTGCGCAGCCGGACACCGTCTGGTGGCACACCGGCGATGAAGCCTTCAACGGCTGGCGGGAACGGATCCCCGCATTCTCAGAGATTCCGGGCATCCATCACCTGGTGCTGGGCAACCATGATCGGGCGTTTCCGGCCAACAGCAACTCCTTTAAGTATCTGGCGGACTACTTGGCGGTGTTCGCTTCGGTGCAGTTGGCCGCCCGCATCGTCCACAAGGGCGTGCGTCTGCTGATCTGTCACTTTCCCTACGACGGCGATACCACTGGGCGCGGCGAGGAGCGTTTCGAGCAGTGGCGGCTGCGGGATTTGGGCACCACGCTGATTCACGGCCACACCCACTCCGATCAGCGGGTCTCGCGCTCGGCGCGGGGCACCGTCCAGCTTCATGCTGGGTTGGACGCCTGGGGTTTGGTGCCGCCCACCATCGATGACCTCCTCGCTGAGGCGGAGTTGATCCAGCGCTGACCACGGGCGCGCGATTCACTCGAAACGAACTCTGGCGGTGCGGTCGCTAGAACCAGCGCGCCGCCATCTCCTTTGGGCTGACCCGGTTGCCCCAGCCGCGGTTTCGCTCTTCTTGCCGACAATCGCCGGCCGCAGTCGTCCACCGCGACTCCACCACGGATCCACCGAAAGGTGGATACCGGCCACGGCTGACGGTGGCCAAAGTTGAGTCATGACAGCAAATCCGGCCTTGCGGACCACGGCATTGCAGAAAAGTTATGGAGAACTGGACGTCATCAACGGGGTGGATTTGGAGATTGAGCAGGGAGAGACTTTTGCCTTGCTTGGGCCCAACGGGGCAGGCAAATCGACCACTGTTGAAATCTTGGAGGGGTTTCGCCGTCGCAGCGGCGGCGAGGTGGAAGTCCTTGGCGTCGATCCCGAGCACGGTGATCGCCGGTGGAGATCTCGGCTGGGCATCGTCCTTCAAGACCTGCCTGAACGTGAGGTGATGCGCTCCTTCACCGTTCGCGAACAGGTCAGCGAACAGGCGCGCTACTACCCGCAGGCGCGATCAGCGAATGAAGTCATCGAATTGGTGGGGCTGAGTGCGAAAGCCCATGCGCGAATCGGCACTCTGTCCGGTGGTCAGCGCCGCCGTCTCGATATTGCCTTGGCGATCGTGGGACGCCCGGAGCTGCTTTTCTTGGATGAACCAACCACGGGTTTTGATCCGGAGGCGCGACGCGAGTTTTGGACGCTGATTCGCTCGCTGACCCGCTCTGGCACCACGATCGTGCTCACCACCCATTACCTGGAGGAAGCCGAACAGCTCGCCGATCGGGTGGGCATTCTCCTGGACGGAACTCTGGGTGAAGTCGGCAGTCCAGCAACGATCGGTGGGGCCGAAAGTCGAGTCCCGGTGGTCAGCTGGACCGATACTGCGGGCAGACACGAGAGTCGCACCGACGAACCGGCTCGTCTGATCGCAGCGCTTCGCGAAAGGTCTGGTGGTGAACCGCGCGACCTGCAGGTGAGGCGGCCAAGTTTGGAAGATGTCTATCTCGACCTGCTCAATCGGCACGTTGCTGCCCGGGGAGAACCGGCAGACCCTCAGCTGGCAGACAGCGCCAGTGAGCAGGATTCGACGTTGGAGGTGACGGTATGAGCAATATCCAGGATTCACTGCAGAACCCGTTGTGGCCCTATCGGCTGATCCCTGGTCGTATTCGCTATGAGCTGCGCGGCTATGCCCGCCAAGGCGACACGGTGTTCTTCACCTTTCTCTTTCCGGTGCTGATGTACTCGCTGTTTGCCACGATCTTCAGTGGCGAAATCAGCCCGGCGACCGCGTTGGGGCAGGCCCCTGTGGCCGGGCAGCCCGAAATATCGATGGCTACCTATTACCTGCCTGGCCTGGTAGCGGCGGGGATGCTGCTGTCTGGACTACAGAATCTGGCAATCGATATCGCCCACGACAAGCACGGTGGACGCCTCAAGCTTCTGGCGGCGACTCCGATGAGCCCGATCACCTACTTGGCAGGAAAGCTGGGCCAAGTGTTTGTCACCGCGCTCGGCCAGCTGCTGGTGCTGTTGGCCGTGGCCCGGTTCGGTTTTGGTGCTGAGCTCCCTACCGATCCGCAGCTGTGGCTTCGGTTCGCCTGGGTGTTCGTGGGCGGACTGATGGCGTCGGCAATGTTGGGAATCGCTTTGTCGGCGGTGCCCCGATCTGCGCGTTCCGCCTCGGCAGTGGTGATCCCCATTGTGCTGGTGCTGCAGTTCCTTTCCGGCGTGTACATCCCCAGCTTTCAGTTACCGGATGTGGTCAAGGCAATTGCGGACTTCTTTCCGCTCGCTTGGCTGGCGCAGGGCATGCGCTCGGTCTTTCTGCCTGACGGATTCGCCGCATTGGAAAACGGTGGAAGTTGGAACCTACCAACGGTGGCTTCGGTGATGCTCGCGTGGCTGCTGGCTGGCATCGTCCTGGCGCGGGTAACTTTTCGGTGGGTCGGGAGGAAATCGTGAATCTTGAAATGCGGCGGGTTCCGGCAGAATCGTGGCACGTCGCCGGATACTCCCTGGCGACAGTTCTCGTGGCAGCCGGCACTATTGCGCTCACCTGGGGCACCGATCCGACGAGTGCGTGGATCACGACTGCCGCGCTGCTTGCGGTGGTGATTGTCCAACTGGGTTTTGGTCGCTGGTTGGTTGGGGGGCAGGCGCCACTTCCGCTGGCCATGGGTTTCATCGGGTTTATCGCTGTGATGCTGGGCCTTGCCTGTTTTGGGGGCCCAGAGG
>CAYWIN010000211.1:0-3563 GCA_964458365.1 uncultured Propionibacteriaceae bacterium | reverse complement strand
TCACCATGATCCCGATGGTGGGTTCGGTGTTGTTCTGGATTTTGGCGACCACGGTGAGCCTTTTCACCTCTTGGTGGGCGGGTCTTCTTTTCGCCGGAATCTATTTCGCATACATGCAGATTGAGGCCTATGCGATGACACCCCGGGTCATGACCAAGGCGGTGTCGATTCCGGGATCGTTGGTGCTGATTGGGGCCATGGTGGGTGGCACGCTGCTGGGACTGTTGGGCGCCTTGGTTGCGGTTCCGGTGACGGCTTCCCTTCTGATGGTGGTCAAAGAGATCTATCTGCCCCGGCAGGATGCCCGTACGGTCGCTCCCCCACTGTGAGAACCGATTGCCCGCTCCAAAGGGCGGCAAAGTGGTGGACGGGGCCATGCCCGCGTCCCACGTGAAGGTCGTCCGCATGCGCGATGGCGCCACACAGCCAGTCGCTGGCCTCAGCTAGTGCGGTCGGCCAATGATGATTCAAGGCGTACCGGGTGGCCAAAGCTGACGACAGGGAGCATCCGGTGCCGTGGGTGTTGGCCGTGCTTTGGCGCGGGTGTGTGACGTCAATGAGCGCCGACTCGCCGTCGAAGAGTGAGTCATGGACCGTGGAGTCTGAGAGATGCCCTCCTTTGGCGACCACAAGGGTGTTCAGCTGGCCTGCCACTTGGCGGGCTTGGGTCTGAACGGCGATCCAATCGGGAGCCGGATCCTGACCGGCGAGTACCGCAAGCTCGGGCACGTTCGGTGTGATGACATCAGCCAGGGCGGCCAGCTCAGCGAGGGCTGCTTCGGCTGCGGGCTCGAGCAGTCTGTCCCCGCTGGTTGCCACCATCACCGGGTCGAGGACGACGACCGGTGGTTGGGTGTGGAGCAGCCAGTCGCGCACGGTGTTGATGATCTCGACTGTCCCAAGCATGCCGATCTTGACAGCGTCGATGGTGACATCACTGGCGACCGCTTCCAGCTGTTCGCGCAAAAAGCTGGCCGGCGGATAGTGAACGTTGCGCACGCCCTGAGTGTTTTGCGCCACGAGCGCGGTGATGGCAGACATGGCATAACCGCCATTGGCGCTGATCGCTTTCAGATCGGCCTGGATTCCGGCTCCGCCGGTGGGATCGGTGCCAGCAATGGAGAGCACGTTGGGTATGGGGCTGGTCATGCAGCACTTCCCTGAGTCCACGCCTGTTGGTATTCGGCGGCTGCCTGACCCGGGTCGGCGGCGGCACAGATTCCCGAAGCGACCGCCACTCCGGCGAAGCCACCGGAACGTAACGCGGCGACATGTTGATGATCGATGCCTCCGATGGCGACGCACGGACGCGACGTTTGCGCAGCGAGATTCGTCGCGGCGACGATGCCGAGAGCTGGTGCCGCATCGGTTTTTGTGGCGGTCGCGAAGACGGGGCCGATACCGAAGTAGTCGACCCACTTCTGGCTGTGATGAAGGTGCTCGCTGGTGGTGGCGCTGATACCCAAGAGGGCACCGGGCCACAACAGCTCACGCGTGGCTGCAGCCGGAAGATCGCTTTGGCCGATGTGTAGCCCAGAAACGGGCGCGCCGAGACGGTGGGCAACCAGGGCCACATCGAGCCGGTCATTGACGATCAGTGCAGGGCGTTTGTCGACGGGCTGATCGGAAAGCAGTGTGCCGACGGCCATCACTTGGGCGAGGAAGTCGGCGCTGGTCGCGTCTTTGGCGCGGATTTGGATGGCGTCGACGTGAGAGTCGGTGGCAGCTCGGACGACGTCGAGCAGTGTGTGTCCGGCGCGGCGACACGACGGTTCGTCAGTCACCAGATAGACGCGAAATGTGCGGTGAGGTGTGGTCATGATGCGGCCACCTCGAGGCGGGCGTGAGCGCGAATATCGTCGGGCTGGACGGCGGCGAGTTCGTCGAGCAGTGCCGGGGCCAGCGAGCCGGGGCCGTGGGATTGGCGGCCCGCACGTTCGGCGGCGATCGTGAAAGTGCAGGTGGCGGCGGTCGCCGCACTGATCGGCGGCAGACCCGCTCCTACATATGCAGCCATCACCGCGCCCAGGGAGCAGCCGGCTCCGGTCAGGGATTCCAGCATGGGCAGACTGTTGTGAACACGGATAGTGAAACGCCCGTCGGTGATCAGGTCGATTGCACCGGACACGGCGACGGTGTCGCAGCTGCGCGGGCAAAGCTCTGCGGCAGCTGCCCGGGCATCGTCGACGGCTGCCGCGCTGTCGGCACCGCGTCCTCCCGGGCCGGACCCGGCCAAGGCCATCACCTCTGAGGGGTTCCCGCGGACGATGCTGGGATGGAGGGCCAACAGTTCATGGGCCAAGGCGGTCCGGATGGGAAGGGCCCCCACGGCGACGGGGTCGAGCACCCAGGGAACGCCGTTGCTGCTGGCGGCACGGGCGGCTTCTCGCATGGCGGTGGGCTGCTCGCCGGCGAGGGTGCCGAGGTTGATCAGCACCGCAGAGGCCAGCTGGGCAAAGCGTCCGGCTTCGACCGGAATGTCCACCATGGCCGGGGATGCCCCCAGAGCGAGCAGCACGTTGGCACTAAAGCCGCTCACCACATGGTTGGTGAGGCACTGGACAAGCGGCGACGCGGATCGAACAATCGACAATGCCTGGGCGCAGTGCTCAACCCACGCTTCGGACAGGGCTGATGGGTCGACCTGTGTGGCCGGTAAAGCAGGTGCAGAAATCATGACCAATCCCTTCGCTCGTGCTAACGAGAGCAGGTTCTACGGGTGTTATCTCAGCCAGCTGGTGCTGGCACCCCGTGGATGCCTGGCTAGCTTAGGCGAAGGAGCACTTTTGGACCTGCTGTGTCCAACGAGCGGTGTCGGGTGTTGAGCCGACGTCCCCGAAGCACGGTTGTGGCCCGTGCCGGGACCCGCCGAATGGCTAGGCTTGCTCGTGATGAAGACTCTGCCTGTTCCAGATGAGGGCCTGGTTGCGGTGATCGTTGAGGCGACACGTTCGGCGATAACGCAGCTTCGAACTGATCACCCAGACGACTTCTGTGTCTACGCGCTGTTGACCTGTGGAGAGGCGTTTCGCCCGTATCTGACGGTGACGGTGCGCGGCGCGAATCAGTGGGATCTCGCCGACAGCCCGTACGCGGTCTTTGGTGAAGAGTGGATGGCGAACACCGCTCCCGCATACGACGCGCGGCGCCCGCTGTTCGAGATGACTGATGAGGCAGCGGCGCGGGAGTACAACACCCGACTGGCCTCGATGGAAGAGGCACTGCGACGGCTGGATCAAGAGTGCCTTTTCGGTGTCGGTGAGGCACGCGCCGCCGTCCTTCTGCTGGTCTCGCCGATGCCGCCAGACGAGTCTGACGCGCAGTTTGCGCGGCGTCTCAACCCAAGCAGTCCCCTGTTGGACGCGTGGCTGGCTGAAGCGGCCGAGGGAAGCTGAAGCGGTGAGGTGCTCGCCGAGCTCTCGGTGGTGGTCACCGAGCAGCTTTGTCGGTTCACCACCTGAACTCGCAGGATCTCAACCTCGCGTGGGGCCAAGAACAGCTGCAACCGGTTCCAGAAATGCGAAAGCCCTGATGAAGACTGCGCCTCATCAGGACTCTTCCGT
>CAYWIN010000210.1:0-3594 GCA_964458365.1 uncultured Propionibacteriaceae bacterium | reverse complement strand
AGTTGGGGGTCGCCGCGGTCAGTGCAGCCACCTGGGTGGAATCCATCGACTTCCCCATCAAGGCAAGCGTGTTAGCCACCAGATCGTCGGCACTGAAAAGCAGACCCCCGGCACCACTGATGCCCAAGACATTCCCCGCCAGATAGCTGGCGATGACCATCACAGCGATCAGGGCGACCAGGACGCTCACCGTGACCAACGCGATGCGTGGTAGTCGACGCCACCATCCCTTGGCGAAGATCTTCCGGAGCAGGAAACCCTTCCCGTCGCGCCTCTCAACGATCAACGCAGCGACCAGCGGCACGGGCATGTAGCCAATCATGAGCGCGGACGCCGCCCACCCGGCCCCGGCGCCTAAGTCGCGCTGTCCGAGAAGGAAAAGGACAGCGCCGACCAGGACGGCCCACCCCAAAGCAATGGCATAAAAAAGGCCCACCCGGCCCCAACGAACCGATGACAGGCGATGGCTGTGACTCACGCTGACAACCGTAGCCGCCCGCATTAAATCCACCTACCGTGTCGCAGCACGGCCTGCGGATTGAGGCCAGAATCGAAGACCACCAGGTCCGCGTGTGCGCCCGACCTGATCCGTCCGACGACAGACAGGCCCAAATAGTCGGCCGGACTCTGGGTTGCCGCACGCAGAGCGGTCAACAGCGGAACACCTTGGGAGACTGAATGCCGCACCGCCTGGTTCAGTGTCAGAGTCGATCCGGCGAGCACCTGGGTACCTGCCACCCGCGCCACACCCTGGCGAACTTCCACGGCAGCCTGCCCGAGCAGAAAATCTCCGTCACCAGCCCCGGCAGCGGCCATGGCGTCTGAGATCAAGACCGTTCGCCGCGGGTAGGTGTCAAATACGAACTCGACCAGTTCAGGATCAAGATGGGCACCGTCAACGATGAGCTCCAACCAGACCCGTTCGTCTCTCATCAACGGCACCACCGGACCAACATCGCGATGGTGCATGTCTGCCATGGCGTTAAACAGGTGGGTTGCGCCACGCGCACCGGCCACGATGGCCGCCCGCGTCGTGGCCGCATCGGCCGCAGTGTGTCCCACGCTGACCACCACACCGGCCGAACGAAGTTCGCTCACCATAGCGAGAGCGCCCGGCAACTCGGGGGCAACGGTCACCATCACAATGGTGTCCCCTGCCGCCTTCAAAAGCTCCACCCACTCAGCGGATTCGGGTTGGCGAAGCTGGTCGACGCCATGCGCACCCGCCTGATGCGCCGACAACCAAGGACCTTCCAAGTGGATCCCGAGCAACTCCCCGTCCTCAACGAACGGACGCAATGCGCTCACCTGGTGCATTAGTCGGGCGGGCGCCTCAGTGACCAGGGAGGCGACCATGCTTGTTGTGCCCGCCCGAGCGTGAGTGTCGATGACCGTGGCTATGTGAGCCGCATCAGCAGAGCCAAAATTCGCCCGGCCTCCCCCATGCGCATGGACGTCGACCAGCCCGGGAGTAACCAGCCCGTCCAGTTCTTCCGCAGAGCGAGGCGGCGCACCCACGCCCGCGGCAACGATCCACTCCCCGTCGATGTCGATCCATCCCGGCTGGGCAGCCTCAGCATCGGGAAAGACCACGTGATCACTGCTATAGAGCATGCGTTCTTCCCTTCGTCGGGCCGAACAGAAGATCAGCGAGTCGGCCGCGGAACCTTGGTGCGCTGATCACGGTCGGCCTTTGCCCGATCCATCTCCGTTTGGGCCGCCTGCTGTTGGGCCTTGAGGTCATCCATGTTGAAGGTGCCACGCAGACCAATAAAGACCAGCACGGCCAAAGCCGCCGACCAGACCGGCGGTGCGCCCAGAATCAGCGGTGCGGTAATCAGTGCCACCATGTCGAAGCCGCGCACCAGGTTAAAGACCAAGGTCGGCGGGACAGCACCGGATGCGGTGGCCACCATCGGGGCCTGAAAATCCGGCTTCTTGGCGCTCACCCACCGCACCGCACCCAGCAGGCCTGCCGCCGCGGTGATCAGGGCCGCAGATACCGCGTCAAAGACCGACCGATCGGAGCCGGTGTTGGCGATGCCAATAAATGCCGGTATCGCCGCTACCGCCCACAGCACCGCAAGTCCTGCAGGGACGGCCATCGCGGCCGTACGCAGTTCTGTGGTCTTGAACGGCATCGACCGAGCCAAGCCGCCAGTTCGGGTCAAGACTCTCAGACTTCCCAGGAATGGGATCAGGGCCGCAAAGAGCGCCAAAGCCGATACCAGCGGATTGAGCTGACTCATCCGAAGCGCGTCAACCGCATAGGGGACCAAAAGACTCATCCCCAAGCCGATCAGTGGCGCCGGTGATCGAAAGACCCGTTCCAGGTCCCGCCAGATCAATGCCGAAATACCCAATCCGCGACCCTTGGTCGGACGCACGTGACCCTTCTTCGCTGCCTTCCGCTCCACCAAAATGTCGCGAATCAGGCCAAAATCCAGGGCGAACATGGCGCCCTGCATGCCACTAATCAGCGAGCCACCCGACACCAGCCGCGCTCGACGGATCAACTCCAAACGACGCATTGTCACAATGAGTGCCACGGCACCGACTGCCAGAGCGAAAACGCTGACCCCCCACACGGCCGGACGTAATGCAGCCGCCGGAAGCAACCAGTTTGTCGGCAACCAGCCGGCTGCCACACTCACCACACCCACTCCAATGAGCAGCGCAACTGCGGAAAAAACGCCTTGGATGACCTGCAGCGCACGCTCACGTTCGTGAGTCTGTTCCCAGGCCGATACCGCCATCAGCGATACGCAGCCCAGTGCGGCCGATACCGCCCACGCTGCGACCGACCACCAGTCCATCCCCGATAGCGCACTCACCAAGGCCACGATGAGGGCCGGAACAAAGAAGGCCACCACCAGCGGCAGCGCCAACCGTCCACGCAGAAGGCGGCGACGACTGATCGGTGCGTCCATCAGCCAAAAGCCTTCCGCGGCGGAGGCCAAGATCGGGCCGAAGAGCCGCGACACAGAGACGGTGAGCGCGTAGCACGCAAGAACCGTGGCAGTCGGGACCATGAGACGCCCCGAATCGCAGGCCTCCGTGTTGCAGCCGGTCATGCCATGTTGGGCATTGATGACTGCGGAAATCACCATGGCCGACAGCAGCACCACCGTGAACAAGGTGACGTAGCTGTCCGACAGCATCTGGCCCAGGGTTCGGGTAGCCCGACCATGCCGCCAGAGTTTCATCAGGTCATGCAGGTCCGCTTCGGAGACCAACACCGGGTCGGTGTCCGGAAGGAAGTAGAAGTCGCGCGCGGGACCGGCAGGTTCGACGACCGGCTCCTCGACCGGCTTAGCGCCGCCCGAACGAATCAGCTTGCGCGATTTCTTACTCATCGACGCTCGCGCCCTGCCGCGCCTGCGCCCCCAAACGCACCACACGGGTGGCCACTTTTTCCACCAGGCTGGGTTCGTGGCTAGCCATCACAATGGCTAGCCCCCGCTGACGCTCCGCCACCAATCGGTCAGCCAGCCATGCCACGCCTTCGGTGTCCAAACGCTGTTCAGGTTCATCCAAGATCAGCAGCCTGCGGGGGCGCACAAATGCCGTAGCGAGCGCCAGACGGCGACGCTG
>CAYWIN010000209.1:0-3615 GCA_964458365.1 uncultured Propionibacteriaceae bacterium | reverse complement strand
GTTGAGGATCGACTCCATTGAGTCGTCAACGCTGAGGATGAAGCAAGCGCTCACCTGCTGCGGACTGGCAGTACCCACGTTGAACCACACCGGTGAGTTGAAGCTGAAGTACTGGTGCAAAAGCATCCAGGTCAGCTCATGCTCAAAGATCGTGGCGTCTTCCGCGCTGGCGAAGTAGCCGTTTTCCTCGCCCGACTCGCGGTACTTCGACACGACTCGGTCAATGAGTGCCTTCAGGCTGGATTCTCGCTGGGTCGTGCCGAGCGCGCCGCGAAAGTACTTCGTGGTGACGATGGTGGAGGCGTTGACGCTCCAAAAATCCGGGAACTCCACGCCGTGCTGCTCAAAGACGGTCTCGCCCGTCTTCCAGTTGGTCTGCACGACATCGCGAAGATCCCAGGTGACTTCGTCATAGGGATGCACACCTGCGGTGGTGAAGACCCGTTCGATCTTCAAGCCGGGAACTTTGCGACTGCTCCTCGCAGATGCCTTCACGGTCTCGGTCATAGTGGGGACTGCCTTTCGATTTCAGGGGGCGTTGAGATTTCAGTGTTGAGCCAGCTCAGGCTGGCGAAGGGTGCCAATTTCATCGACGAAGTCGTCGACAGAATCAAACTGTTTATACACACTGGCGAATCGCAAATAAGCCACAGCATCCAGTTCGCGAAGCGGCCCGAGAATGGCCAGGCCCACTTCGTCGGACGGGATCTCTGCCTGCCCCGAGGCGCGCAACGCCTCTTCAACTTGCTGACCCAGACGGCCGAGGTCTCCATCGGAAACCGGACGCCCTTTGCAGGCCTTCGCAACGCCGTTGATCACTTTGTCTCGCGAAAATGGCTCGACGACGCCCGATCGCTTCACAACGACAAGCTGCATCTTTTCCAAAGTGGTGAAGCGACGTTCACATGCCGAGCATTGACGCCGCCGTCTAATGCTCTTCCCGTCTTCGGCCACACGACTATCGAGCACTTTCGTGTCGGTGTTCCGGCAGAACGGGCAATACATGTTTGCGCCCCTCTCGCTACCCAACGGTGGATATGCCTGTGGAAAAGATGTGCATCAACCACAACTTGTGGACGAAACACACGTGTGTAACTACTAGATATAGAGGCTATGCGGGTGAGCCGGGATTCGCAAGAGGGACGCGGCGTGTCGCGATGCAGCCACAAAATCCCCAACCTCGACGACCTAGCTCGTCGCGCTCAATGCTGCGACTTCGGTGGCCGACAAAGGGGCATCACTCACACCCAAAAACGCCGCAACTACGGTAATCAACCCCGCAAGAGCCATGCCCACAAAACCCACCATCACCACAGCAATGCCCCGACGGGTCAACTTCCAGCCACCTGGCGAAGTCGACGCCTGAATCCGAGTGGGAGCACCCCACTCCCGACTCACACCAACCTTTGACACCATCCGAGGCGACGGGACTGGTGCCAACAACACACCGCCGGCCAGATGCGGGTTCCCCTCCTGCTCAACAGATCCACCCACCAGACGCAGCTGCGGTGCCGCAGCACCGACAAACTCATCAAGAAGAACTGCACTCATGATTCACCCTTCCTCGAACACCTGTTCGATACACTAGCAGGACCCTGCGACAGATTCGAACACCCGTTCGCCGTGGCGTGTTGCTATAGACAGCCTGACAGGCGCCACCGACAGCGGCTTTCCAGGAAGATCACCAACACGCTCGAACATGTGTTTGATTCACTGCGCCACGAGCGCTAGTTTCGAACCATGGCAACTACGTCGGCTTCTCCCCCGCGCAAACCCGGACGTCCCCGCAAGGAAGAGGTAGCGGCGCAACTTGGCGCCAAGATCAGCGAGTTGCCCGATGGTCCCGTCGATAGCGAAGGGCTCACACCCCGGCAGCGACGTATCCTCGAGGTCATTCGCGACGAGCTCGCTGAACGCGGCTACCCACCCAGCATCCGCGAGATTGCTGACCAGGTCGGCTTGGCGTCCTCGTCGTCGGCAGCGCATCAGCTCAAAGTGCTGCAGGCTAAAGGATTCCTCTTCCGCGATCCCCATCGCCCGCGCGCCCTGGAGGTACGTTTACCCGCCTCTATGGCCCCCACACCCGTCGAGCCAGACTTTCCTGCGCCGAGCGCCCCCTCCGTTGAAGTGCCCATCCTGGGACGCATTGCCGCTGGCGGCCCCATCCTGGCTGAACAAGTCGTCGAAGACGTCTTTAGTCTGCCCAAACAGCTCGTCGGTGAAGGAACGCTATTCCTGCTCGAAGTCAAAGGCGATTCGATGGTTGAAGCAGCCATCTGCGACGGCGACTATGTCGTCGTCCGCCAACAACCTGATGCGGTGAACGGCGACATCGTGGCAGCGCTTCTTGACGACGAAGCGACGGTCAAGACGTTCAAGCGAACCCCCGGCCAGGTCTGGCTCCTTCCCCACAACCCCGCCTACGACCCGATTGACGGCAACAACGCCTCGATCCTGGGCAAGGTCGTCGCTGTCCTGAGGCGGGTTTAACCATCCGCATCTCGATCCGGGTGAAACCAGGCGCGAGCCGCACCAAAGTCGGTGGACGCTACGACGCCGACACGCTGATCGTGGCCGTCAACGCTCCCGCTATCGATGGCCGCGCCACCGAAGCAGCCCTCAAAGCCCTGGCCAAAGCCTTGGGCTGTCGGGAACGGAACCTCCAGCTCGTCACCGGTGTGACCGCACGAACAAAAGTCGTCGACATTCCCGACGAATGTGCCAAGAAGGTGTCAGACCTCCTCGAAGGCTAGTTTGTGGGCTGGTCACTCTCGCCGAGACGACGCAGGGCCGAGATTGCCACTTCGCGATCAGTCGTGGACCAGAAATCAGGTAGCGACGAGGTGAGGTAGCTCCCATAACGCGCTCTCACCAGGCGGGAATCTAGGATGGCCACCACCCCCCGATCGTCCATCGTGCGAATAAGACGCCCCGCTCCCTGAGCGAGCAGCAGTGCCGCATGGCTGGCTGCCACGGCCATGAATCCGTTCCCTCCGGCCTCAGCCACCGATTGTTGGCGCGCCTGCATCAGCGGATCGTCCGGACGGGGGAAGGGAATCTTGTCAATAATCACCAGCCGACAGGTATCACCAGGAACGTCGATCCCCTGCCACAGCGACAAGGTGCCAAACAGTGAGGCCCGCGGCTGTTCAATAAACTCCGATGTCAGCCGAGCCAGGTGGTCATCGCCTTGGCACAGCACCGAGAGGTCCGGCAGTTCGGCGCGGCAATGTCGAGCAGCAGCTTCAGCAGCCCGCTGGGAGGCAAAGAGACCCAGAGTTCGCCCGCCAGATGCCCACAAGAGCTCGGCGATCTCTGCCAACGCCTCAGGAGAACTCCCCTCGCGGCCCGGCGCGGGAAGTGCTTTCGCCACGTAGAGGATGCCCTGGGTGCGGTACGAGAATGGCGATCCAACATCGAGAGCCCGAAAGTCCCCTGAATCCGCACTGCCCAGTCCCAACGAATACCCCACTGAGGCGAAATCGCCGCCGACCTTCACCGTGGCCGATGTGAGCACGCTCGGATGCACGTCGAAGATTTGGCTACGTAAGAGGCCGCCGACTGAGAGGGGCGCACAGACTGCCTGTCTGCCAAATCGGTCCGACTCCGATATCC
>CAYWIN010000208.1:0-3653 GCA_964458365.1 uncultured Propionibacteriaceae bacterium | reverse complement strand
GTTCATGACATTGCGCGTTTTGTGCTCGCCTACCGGCGTACCGCGAGTACTTTGCATCAGCCGCCAGCCGGGGTGACTCGCTGATGCCGGATTGGTTTAAGTTCGCTGACCCAGAGCGGTTGTGGTTCCTGCTGCTGATCCCACTGGTGGTCATCGGCTATGTCATTGCCCTGAAACTGCGTCAGCGGATCTCGGTTCGATACCCCAATGCAACGCTGCTGGCCGAAGTAACCCCAAGGCAGTCCCAATGGCGTCGACATTTGGCGGTCGTTCTTTCGCTGCTTTCGCTCGCGGCACTGACCGTGGCATGGGCCCGCCCAGAAGGCATCGAAATGGTGCCTCGCGAACGAGCCACCGTGGTGCTGGTGATTGATCGCTCGCGTTCGATGGCCGCGACGGACGTCAAACCTAACCGTTTCGATGCCGAGAAGACGTCGGCTCTGAAGTTTCTGGATGCTCTGCCCAGACAGTTCAATGTGGCCGTCATCGGGTTGTCGGGCAACCCTACGTTACGGCTGGCTCCCACGACAGATCGTGCTCAGGCGCGCGCCGCGATCACGTCGATGAAATTGGCTGATTCGACGGCTATCGGCGAATCGATCTACAGCGCGTTGTCCGCTATTCAGATGGCGCCTGCCGGGTCGAAGCCAGCCCCAGGCGCGATCGTCTTGCTTTCCGATGGGAGCAACACCACGGGCCGTTCTCCCAAACAGGCAGCGCAACAAGCCGTCGCTGCCGAGGTTCCGATCTACACCATCGCTTTCGGCACCGAAAACGGCTACGTCGATCTTGATGGCAAGCGGCAACGAGTGCCGCCTGATCCAGCCGTACTCGCGGAGCTTTCCAAAATGACCGGCGGTTCGGCCTTTCAGGCCAGTGACCTCAACGGTCTAAACCGGGTGTACACCAACATTCGTAGCGAAGTTGGCCAGGTCCCCATGCGTAAGGAAGTCACTGCTCAGTGGGCGGGCTATGGCCTAGCCTTTGCGGTGGTGGCCGCTCTGGCTGCGGTCTCGCTGGGAGCTCGATGGCCATGATCTTCGACATTTTTATGAACCCGCTGCGACTGTGGTGGCTTGTTCTGATTCCGGCCTTGACCGTGCTTTACGTGCTCCTTATCCAAAGGCGGAAGGCGCGCGGTAACGCAGGACCGTCGATTCCGGGCCTGGAGCGTGTGTTGCCGCGTCAGCAGGCCTGGAAACGGCACGCCGCTGTGGTGGCCGCACTGCTGTCCTTGGGGTCGCTCACCGTTGCCTTTGCACAGCCCAAGGGAGAAGTGGACGTCCCCCGGGAACGGGCAACCGTGGTGATCGCGATGGATGTTTCCCGATCAATGATTGCTGAGGATGTGAAGCCCAACCGGCTTGATGCGGCCAAGGCTGCCGCGACCGAGTTCGTTGACCGAATGCCACCGGGGTTCAATATTGCGTTGGTGCGCTTCTCGGGAGCAGCGGCGGTCGTGGTGCCGCCGACGACCGACCGGCAGCGGGTGACTGCCGCGATACAGGGTCTTCAAGTCGGTCCGGCGACGGCGATCGGCGAGGGGATCTATGCCTCGCTGGATGCCATTGATCTGGCGCCGATCGATCCGGCCCATCCGGATGAACCTGCACCGTCAGCAATCGTCCTGCTGTCCGACGGCAAAACGAACTCCGGACGGGACTCGCTTCCCGCGGCGAAAGAAGCCGGTAAGCGCGGAACCCCGATCTATACGATCGCCTACGGGACACCCACCGGCTACATCGTTGTGGACAGCGAACGGCAACCGGTGCCCGTGGACGAGGACGAACTCCGGGCGGTGGCGGAGGCATCAAAGGGCAAGCCCTTCACCGCTCAGTCATCGGGAGAGTTGCGGTCGGTCTACCAATCCATTGCCAGTTCGGTGGGGACGATCAAACAAGAACAAGAGATCACCGAGTTCTATGCCGGAATCGCCCTGGTGTTTGCGGTGATCGCAGCATTGGCCTTGGCCTCGCTGGCGGCACGCTGGCCGTAGAGCGCGGGCGCGTCTGGATGGCCGAGTCGGACAAGATAAGGCACAATCAGAACAAGACCCTGATCGAACGAGGTTGCTGGGGAAGGTAAATCTCGATCAGATCGGGGGGAAGCATGGCTTCCACGCGCGGGATCATTTTGGTCCACTCAGCGCCCGTTGCGCTGCGCCCACACATCGAATGGGCTGTCGGCGCTGTCTTTGGCTACCCTGTCGAGTTCGACTGGATCTGGCAACCTGCCGAAAACCGGACGATGCGTGCTGAGTACTACTGGCACGGCGAGGCTGGTACCGGGGCCAAACTGGCTTCTGCCTTGCGCGGCTGTGAGCGGGCTCGCTTTGAGGTGACCGAGGACGCCAGCCCCCAATCGGAAGGGACCCGCTGGGCGTTTACTCCGCGGTTGGGTGTCTTCTCAGCGACCATCGGCATCCACGGCGACATCATGATTCATGAAGATCGAATCAAGCAGGCCGTGATGGCGGACGCGCTGGGACGCCGTCCGCTGACCGAGGCAATCGATGAGCTTCTGGGTACTGCTTGGGACTACGAGCTGGAGACATTCCGGCAGGCGGCCGAGGGCGCACCGGTTCGCTGGATGCACGTCGGCTGACTTCTTCCCGCCCGCACGTAGACGGGGAGAAATCGCCTCTCGAAGGGGGCTTTCTCGGTGCGTGCTGCCGCCCGCCGCGGTCGTTGCCTTGGGTTAGCGGAGCCTGGGGCCGCTAAAGAACTCCAGATCCTGCCTGTGGTTCCCTCAGGCGGTCTGGTGGGCGTTCGTCACCGCAACGGCCACATTTGCCCCGCCGAAACCAAAGGAGTTATTCAGTGCAGCCAGATCACCATCAGGAAGCTGGCGGGTGGTATTAGCGGCAATGTCGATCGGCAAATCAGGCTCAGGATCTTCAAGGTTGATGGTGGGCGGCACGACATGATCGTGGAGCGCCAACACCGTGGCGATGGTTTCCATCGCGCCAGCTCCACCCAACAAGTGGCCGGTCATCGACTTAGTTGAGGTGACGACGACCTGGTCGGTGGCATCACCCAAGGCGGTCCGAATCGAGTTCGCCTCGGTCAGGTCTCCCTGCGGAGTTGATGTTCCGTGGGCGTTGACGTGGCGAATATCCGACGCGGTCAGGCCGGCATCTTTCAAAGCCTTGCGCATCGCCGATGCCTGACCTCGGCCCGTCGGATCGGGCTGGACGATGTCGTGGCTGTCGGCGCTCATTCCGGAGCCAGCCAGCGTCCCGTAGATCTTTGCGCCACGGGCTTGGGCGTGCTCCAGGGTTTCCAGCACCAGAATGGCGGAGCCTTCGCCCATCACGAAGCCGTCACGTCCGCGGTCCCATGGCCGCGACGCCCGCTCCGGTTCGTCATTGCGACGGCTGAGAGCCTGCATCTGTCCAAAGGCAGCCAGGGGGAGCGGATGAATGGTTGATTCTGCACCGCCGACCACAGCCACATCAGCCCGGCCCAGGCGAAGTTGGTCCAGGGCTACCGAAATGGCTTCATTGGAGGATGCGCATGCCGACACCGGGCAGTGCAAACTGGCCCGAGCATGCAAGGCGATTCCGACGTTAGAGGCCGCTGCATTGCCCATCAACATGGGAATGGTAAAGGGGCTAACCCGGCGATATCCCTTGTCGCGGTGCATGTCCCAGT
>CAYWIN010000207.1:0-3669 GCA_964458365.1 uncultured Propionibacteriaceae bacterium | reverse complement strand
GTGAAGACCAAAGCGCCGTGACAGCGGGAATCGGCGCGGCGCCACTCGGCGAACGTCTCGGTGGCAATCTCGGCAACCGCTGCCCGTCCGTAGTCGCGGTAGGCCTGGGGGGAATCGACACGCAACCCGGTGGGCTCCCAGCCGTACAGCCGTTCCACGTAATGATCTCGAGTGTCCGCAAAGTCCCAGTTGGTGCCCAGATCGCGGGGCACTCCTTGGTCCAGATCACAATCCTCGTCATCGCTGAAGTTGGCAAAAGCCAAGCATTCGCCGGCAAACCGCACGGCGGCACGGCGGGCGTCACTGGCGGGCTGCTGATAGGCACCCACCCCGTAGTAGTGACCTACTCCGACGTCGACACTGAACGGCAGTGGGCCGCCGGAGGGTGACCCCGGCACATATCCCACATCCGGACGATATTCGGCGACCAGTTCAGGCAAAGCCTGTGTTGCCAGCGAGGAATACCAGCGTTCCGCAGGGAGGCCCAGCATGGACGCCTGCTGGGCAATCTCGCTTCCGGCGCAACAGATCGCCAAGCTGGGCCGTCCTTGCTGGGCGTCAAGGAACTGGCGCGCCTCGGTCTCGACAGCGGCCACAAAACGCGCATCCGCCTGGGGGTAGTCGAAGTTGGCGAACATGAAGTCGGCAAAGACCAGAATTCCCAACTCATCGCACAGGTCAAAAAAATCGGACGTTTCGTAGGTGGCGATTCCCGGGATGCGCACCATATTCCCGCCCGCCTCGGCAAGGCGGGTGAGTGCGGGTTCGTAGCGGGACCGGTCACCGGGCAGGCTCAATAGATCAGCATTGGTCCACACCGCGCCTCGACAGAAGATGTCCTCGCCATTGATGCGGATGCCGAAATCCTGGGTAGGTCCGATCTCCAGATGGCGAAAGCCGGTTCGTCCTAGGCTGAACCGTTGCTGGTCGATCTCCACCTCGACCGAATACAGCTGCGGTGTGCCGTGAGTAGCGGGCCACCACGGATCGACGGGGTCAATCACCATGGTGGCGACAAAACGGTCGCCGTCTGTGCGGAAAGCCGTGTGTTGTCCGGCGCAGTGCAGCACGGCGCCGGCGGGAAGGTTCCGTGCCGAGACCACCAGCAATCCGGCGCCGTCTTCGCTGAGATCGGCCGCGATCCGCACCTGGTCCAATGCCCAGCGACCCGGACGGATCAGGCTCACGGTGCGGTAGGGGCCCACCGCCTGAATTGTGGGAGACCATCCCGGCATGTGTCCCAGCAGGGTGGTCCGAACCAGCCGCAATCCTTGATTGTCGAGCAGGCGGGGTCGCCAGCGTGCCCGGGGGCCTTTGCTGGCCAGCGCCTCGCTCAGCGCCGGGAAATGGATCACCAGCTGGTCGGAACCGGTCAGCTGAACGGGAAGATCCTGTGCGATGAACATCGACTCGCTGTGTCCGACCAGGTCACCGTTGAGGAAGATATTGGCCAGCGTGGCCAGTCCTTCGAAGCGCAATACCGCTTCACCGGCTGCCCCGACAATCGGGCATTGGTACCAAAAGTCGAGGTCTTGGAGCGGCAAAGGGGCCGTCGGGTCGAACTGTTCGTTCGCGGTGAGTGCTTGGGCAGCGGTGCCGGGGACCGGGGCCGGGATGAGTGCGGATGGGTCGACCTGATCAGGGTGCGTCCAGGTGCCTGGCGCAACCGACGCCATCGTCCATTCCTGGTTGAGTACGGTGACTGAGGCATCCAGGTAGTGGAGCATCACAGCACCTTGTGAGCCAGTCCGGCCATCAACTGATCCCAAGCGTCTACCGACGGAGCCAATGCAGACTCCAAAGCGCTGAACCGTCGACGGGCGACGGCCCGAGCCAGCATGAACTGAGTCGTTTTGGCGTTATCGCTGATCTGGGTGGCGGCAGCAATCTCGGGTGCGAACTCGGCGGCGTCCAACCAGCTCAGCCCGCTGGCTAGGAGTTCGAAGTTGGCTCCGAATTGGCGAACGGTGTTGAAGGCGTAGAGGTGGAAGAAATCCATCCCCCGGTCGGCAACCTGTTCCACTTGGGACGGGAAAATGCTGGCAAAGACCGCCAACGGGTTCACCGACGGACGCCGCGCGAGGTGCCTGGCGAAGAGCTGGCGTGCGGGTGCGCGAAGCTCTGCGGCGGTGGGGGAGGTTGTCGGGAACTTGGCGAACTCCACATAGGGAATCCAGCGCAGGCCAGGTTCGGTGTCGTGCTGGAAGACTCCGGCATAGTCGTCTCCGCTCAGCGTGAAGAACCCGTCATTGTGGAAGTAGTCCATGGTCTGGGAGGCCGGATCGAGGCGGTTAATGCCGATGGTCGTCTTGCCATGTTCGCTGCCGTAGGTGACCCCGGCAGTATCAGGCAGATAGAAGCTGTCGGCTTCCACCAAAGTGAGGCGTCCCCGATCGATCTGGGTCACAACGTGGGATTCGACGGTGTCGTAGAGGGCCAACTCGGTGACCACGATTCCGTAGAGCGATTCCAAGTCTTCCAGCGGAACTTTGAAGAAGGTGAACTGGTCGCCTTCGAAATCTTGCGTGACCGTGAAACCCAACATGGCTTCGGGCGGGACTCCGAAGGTGGCGAGAACTTCGATCCACAAATCGGCGTAGCAATTTGTCTGCGGCCAGGAGCGTCCAGGATCATGCAGGGGGTGCACGGGGTACGCGTCGGGCGAAATGAGGCCAAATACTCTCTTGGCGGCGGCCGGGGCGGCAGTCATGGCCTGAGGTTAGCATCGGCTTCGGCAGGCTTGGTCTTGCGCTTCGAGGTGGGGTTGAAATCCTCGGGCTGAGGCCGGTTTTGACCCCTCCGAACCAGCGCGGTAATCTTAGGCGCTGTTGCGCTGTGGTCTATCCAACTGGTCGATCCCGCATCCACAATGGCCATTACTCGTTGAAAGCAGGACGAAGACCCGTGTCTACGTACAGCCCTAAGCCTGGTGAAGTAACCAGGGACTGGCTCGTTATCGATGCCACTGATGTCGTCCTGGGACGACTTGCCGTAACTGCGGCGACTTTGCTGCGCGGCAAGCACAAGCCGCAGTACGCACCGCATGTCGATACTGGCGACTTTGTGATCGTGGTGAATGCCGACAAGATCGCACTCACCGGCAAGAAGGCCACCGACAAGCTGGCGATTCGCCACTCCGGTCGTCCAGGCGGCTTGAAGTCGGTGCCCTACGGCGAGCTGTTGGCCAAGGACCCGCGCAAGGCCGTCGAGCGTGCGGTCTGGGGCATGCTGCCCAAGAACAAGATCGCTCGCCAGCAGATCAAGAAACTTAAGGTCTATGCAGGCCCTGAGCATCCGCACGACGCTCAGAAGCCGCAGGCCTACCAGATCACCCAGATCGCCCAGTGAGTCAAGGAACCACCGTGACTGAGACCGTCGAAGAAACCGAAACCAGCGAGGTCGCTCCTTTCACCGAAGGTGCACGCGAGATCGCCTACCGCTCCGAAGCCGAAACGAGCGCGCCTCAGGGCTCGGCCCGCCCGGCAGTCGTTGCTCCTGCGGGGGCGACGGGTCGTCGCAAAGAGGCCATCGCTCGGGTCCGGATCATGCCTGGTGAGGGAAAGTTCTCCATCAATGGCCGGTCCCTGGACGATTACTTCCCGAACAAGCTGCACCAGCAGACCGTCAACGAGCCGCTGGTGACCGCCGGTGTCCCCGGTTCCTATGACG
>CAYWIN010000206.1:0-3670 GCA_964458365.1 uncultured Propionibacteriaceae bacterium | reverse complement strand
GTTTTTGGAAGGTCGACTGGCTGAGGCAGATCTCGATGGCTTCCGCCAGGAGAAGAGCCATCTTTTCGACGGTCAGGTGCGGGCCTTGCCGTCCTATCCGCATCCGCGACAGATGCCGTGGTTTTGGGAGTTTCCGACCGTTTCGATGGGTTTGGGGCCAATCAATGCCATCCACCAAGCGCAGTTCAACAAGTACCTGACCAATCGGGGCATCACCGACACCTCAGAGCAGCGGGTATGGGCCTTTCTCGGTGACGGCGAAATGGACGAGGTGGAAAGCCGGGGTGCCCTGCAGCTTGCCGCCTACGAGGGCTTGGACAATTTGACCTTCGTGGTCAACTGCAATCTTCAGCGTCTGGACGGGCCGGTGCGCGGTAACGGCAAGATCATGCAGGAGCTGGAGAGCTTCTTCCGCGGCGCCGGCTGGAATGTCATCAAAGTGGTGTGGGGGCGAGGCTGGGACCAGCTCCTGGAGGCCGACACTGACGGTGCACTGGTGAATTTGATGAACGTCACCACCGATGGTGACTACCAGACGTACAAGGCCAACGACGGGGCCTATGTGCGCGAGCATTTCTTCAATCGTGATCCGCGTACGGCCGCCATGGTGGCCGATTGGTCAGATGAACGGATCTGGCGGTTGGCTCGTGGCGGTCACGACTTCAACAAGGTCTATTCGGCCTATGCGGCGGCCACCGAGTTCACGGGGGCGCCAACCGTCATTTTGGCTCACACCATCAAGGGATACTTCTTGGGAAGCCACTTTGCGGGACGTAACGCCACCCACCAGATGAAGAAGTTGGCCCTCGACGATCTCAAGCAGTTCCGGGATCGCCTGGACATGCCCATCACAGACGCGGTCCTTGAAGCCGATCCCTATCGTCCGCCTTATGTGAATCCGGGACCGAGCGATGAGCGGGTGGCCTATGCCATCGACCGTCGTCGGGCCTTGGGTGGGTGGCTGCCCGAGCGGCGCGATCGGCCCAAGCCGATTTCCTTGCCGGGAGAACAGGCTTATAAGACGGTCCGGGCTGGCTCAGGTGAGCAGCCGGTGGCCACCACGATGGCCTGGGTCCGGCTACTGAAGGATCTGCTGCGCGACAAGGGATTTGCGCCGCACGTCGTGCCGATCATTCCTGATGAGGCGCGCACCTTCGGCATGGATTCGCTGTTTCCGACGATCAAGATCTACTCGCCCCATGGTCAGAACTACACACCGGTCGACCACGACCTGATGCTGGCCTACCGGGAAAGCAAATCTGGGCAGATCTTGCACATGGGGATCAACGAAGCAGGGTCGATGGCGGCATTCACCGCCGCGGGAAGCTCCTATGCCACCCATGGCGTTCCCATGGTCCCGATCTATGTCTTCTATTCGATGTTTGGCTTCCAGCGCACGGGGGATGCCATCTGGGCTGCCGCCGATCAGCTGGCGCGGGGCTTCTTGATTGGGGCTACCGCTGGTCGGACGACGCTGACCGGTGAAGGCACCCAGCACATGGACGGACACAGTCACATGCTGGCCTCCACGAACCCGGCGGTCGCGGCATACGACCCGGCCTACGGGTACGAGATTGCGCACATCATGGCCGACGGGTTGCGACGCATGTATGGCGAGCATCCCGAAGACGTCATCTATTACCTGACCGTGTACAACGAACCCATGCCGCAGCCGGCCGAACCGGAAGGGGTCGACGTGGAGGGGATTCGGCGCGGCATGTACCTGTTGACTGAGGGCAGTTTTGAGGGTGTGAATCCTGACGCCCGACGTGCGCAGTTGTTGGCTTCGGGTGTGGCCGTGCCGTGGGCTTTGGAAGCCCAGGCGTTGTTGAAGCGAGACTTCGGGGTAGTAGCCGATGTGTGGAGTGTGACCAGCTGGAATGAACTGCGTCGTAACGGCCTGGAGTGCGACGACGCGCGCTTCCGGAGTCTGGGTGCGCAGGCGGAACTGCCATGGGTCACCGCGAAGTTGCAAGGCCGCCCGGGTCCAGTGATTGCGGTATCGGACTACATGCGTGGCGTGCCTGACCAGATTCAGAACTGGGTGCCTGGTCGTTTTGCTTCGCTGGGCGCTGACGGTTTCGGTTTTTCGGACACTCGCGCCGCGGCGCGCCGGTTCTTCCGGATTGATGGACCCTCGATTGCGGTGCGCACGTTGCAGGAGTTGGCCGATAGTGGTGAGGTTGATCCAGCTTGGCCGGCACGTGCTGCGGCGTTGTATCAACTTGATGATGTCTCCGCAGGGCGTTCGGGCTCAGTCGGAGGAGACGCGTGATTTTGGAATGTCTTTCCTAACGGTGTCGAATCTGGCAGGCTGAAACCACCCAGTTGGAACCGATGTTGGAGGAGACAGCGTGACTACCGCGCCCGGTACGGCGGCACCGTCGTCCGCGGACTTGCTCGGTATCGAGTCGGGTTTGGCGGTTCAGGAGCTGGGTTGGGATTCGGATGTCGACGAAGACCTGCGTTCCGAAGTTTTGGATGTCTTAGATGAAGACTTCATCTACGAGGCCATTGAGGCAGTCGACGTGGTGCTGCTGTGGTGGCGCGACGATGACGGAGACCTCACCGATGGCCTGGTGGATGCGCTCACCGATCTGAGCCCGACCGGCTATCTGTGGCTGTTCAGTCCTCGGGTGGGGCGAGACGGATACATCGAGCCGTCCGACCTTTCTGAGGCTGCCCTCACAGCGGGATTGGCGCTGGCAAACACCGCCAACGTGTCGAAAGATTGGCAAGCGCAAAAGTTGGTTCGCCCTAAAGGATCGCGTCGCTAGCCTGCAAGGACTCGAAGACAGTTCACCGGTGGACGCGTCCGTTCCAGCCATCCTTATCCGAAACTGACCTGCGCTCAACTACGCGCCTGGGCACCCATGAGATCGCGCTCGCGAATCGGCCAGTCGGTATTCACATCGCTCAAGGGGTTTCCTACTCGGCGGCGGTAGTTCGCAAAGTCTTCGACTTGGTCGCGGTGCCATTGGGTCTGCAACTGGTGCAGTTGGTTCAGATCATCGGTGGACCAGACCTCCTGGCCTGGAGGCAGCTGCTGTGTCGCCAAGATCCACGCCAGCGAACAGGTAGCTCGCGCGTCGCCGTCTGCGGTGTGTGCGTCTTCGTCGGTCAGGGCAATCCCGTAGTGGGTGCAGAGATCACCGAGCCGGCGCTTTCCCTTGCGGTACTTGTCGGTGTGTTTGTCGATGACTTTCGGGTCAATGACCGGGCCACGTATCTCCAAGTGGCCAAGGTTCGCTCGGCCTAGGCAGCGGTCCAGGACCGTGAGGTCGTAGGGGGCGTTGAACGCCACTACGGGGCGTTCGGTCGACCAGTGTTGGTACAGCGCGTCTCGAATCTGGACGAGCGCCGCGACCGGGTCTTCCCCGTGGAGGTTGGCGTATTCGGTAGAAATGCCGTGGATTGCAATGGCGTCATCTGGGATGGGCTCGTTTTGGCGAAGTAGCCACATTGTTGGGAGCCAGCTCTTCTCGGTGTACAGCCCGACGCAGGCGCTGACGATGCGTGCCGTCTCCGGTTCGTAGCCTGTCGTTTCGAGATCGAGGCCAATCAATGTGGGGTTCTGTGTCACGGTGCTGCTCCTCGGGTGGGATTGTGGCTGGTTCAGAGCTATCAGCGGCTGACTTAAGACTGGCATGGGGCGCTGACACTTACTCGC
>CAYWIN010000205.1:0-3713 GCA_964458365.1 uncultured Propionibacteriaceae bacterium | reverse complement strand
CGGCAGGTCCGGGTGCCGCTGGGCGTGGTCGGCATCATTTACGAAGCCCGGCCCAATGTCACAGCGGATGCGGCAGGCATCTGTCTGAAGTCGGGCAATGCGGCCTTGCTGCGCGGGTCGCGTTCGGCTATCAACTCCAATCGGGCCGTCGTTGCGGCGCTGCAGGCGGGGTTGGCGGCGTCGGGGCTTCCTCGGGACGCGGTGGCGCTGGTTGAAGGTGGCCGTGAGGTGACCGCCGAGATGATGGCGGCCCGCGGCCTGGTTGATGTGTTGATTCCTCGCGGCGGCGCAGGGCTGATCAATGCGGTCGTCGAAGGATCGAAAGTGCCGGTGATTGAGACCGGGACGGGTAACTGTCATCTCTTTGTTGATGCGGCGGCCGATATGGAGATGGCGTTGCAGATCATGGTGAACGCCAAAGTGCAGCGTCCCAGCGTGTGCAATGCCTTGGAGACTCTCCTGGTTCATGCCGATATTGCGCCGGAATTCATGCCGCGCGCGCTGGCCGTCTTGTCGGAGGCTGGGGTGACGGTGCATGGCACCTCGGCGGTGACAAGCTACAGCGACGCGGTGGTGCCCGCCGGTGACAGCGAGTTTGAGGCGGAGTATCTGTCGTTGGACATTGCCTGCGACATCGTCGCGGATTTGGATGCGGCCTTGGCTCACATACAGCGGTACAGCACCGGGCATTCGGAGACGATCGTGACCAACGACCGTCGGGCGGCGGATCGTTTCGTGGCTGAGGTCGATGCTGCCGCGGTGCTGGTGAACGCCTCTTCGCGTTTTGTTGATGGGGGAGAGTTCGGTTTCGGTGCTGAAATTGGTATTTCCACCCAGAAGCTGCATGCTCGCGGTCCGATGGGGCTGCCCGAGATGACGTCAGCGAAGTTCATTGTGGACGGCGAGGGCCAGGTCCGCGGCTGAGCGCCGCGTCCGGTCTGGCTGTGGCCCCGAACGACGGGGTGATGGGCCGTGGCACGCTAGAATCCGCGGGTCCGAACAACGGGTTCGGTATTCGTCAGAAAGGGTGCGTCAACGATGACTGATACCCCGATTGCCTGGTCGGAGCAGGGAACTCGGCATCAGCGTTTGGGCGTGATGGGCGGCACCTTTGATCCGATCCATCATGGTCACTTGGTTGCAGCAAGCGAAGTCCAGGCGCTTTTTGACCTTGACGAAGTGATGTTCGTGCCGACCGGCGAGCCGTGGCAGAAGGCCGGACGCCGGGTGTCTCAGCCCGAAGATCGCTACTTGATGACGACGATCGCCACCGCATCCAACCCTCGGTTTTCGGTGAGCCGGGTCGACATTGAGCGTCCCGGGCCGACGTACACGGTGGACACCTTGCGTGACATTCGGGCGTTGCGCGGCCCCGAGACCGAGATTTACTTCATCACCGGTGCAGATGCCCTCAGCAAGATCCTGACTTGGAAGGGCGCCGATGAGCTTTTCGATCTGGCGCATTTTGTGGGGGTTTCCCGCCCGGGGGTCAAGCTGGATGCCAGCGACATCACCCATCTGCCTGGGGACAAAGTGACTTTGGTGGAGGTGCCTGCCTTGGCGATCAGTTCCACCGCGTGCCGTGATCGTGTCGGTCGCGGCTTGCCGTTGTGGTATTTGGTGCCCGACGGAATCGTGCAGTACATCGCCAAGCGTGGCCTTTATCGAATGGAGATTGATCAGTGACTGCAACCCCGGAGGCCATTGATTTGGCAAAGTTGGCTGCGCGGGCAGCCGTTGCCAAGAAGGCCGAAGATCCGGTCGCTTTTGACGTGTCGGAGCAGTTGGCGATCACTGATCTGTTTCTGGTCGTTACCGCCTCGAACGAGCGTCAAGTTGGTGCGGTGGTGGATGGCGTCGAGGAGGCTTTGCTGAAGATTGGTCGCAAACCTGCCCGCCGCGAGGGCGATCGGGAGAACCGCTGGGTGCTGCTGGACTTCGTCGACATCGTGGTTCATGTTCAGCACAGTGAGGAGCGGTCCTTGTTTGCTTTGGATCGTTTGTGGAAAGACTGCCCGGTGGTTGATTTGGGTGATCTGGAAGCCGAGGACGGTGCTCGGGGATGACGGCACGCCGGGTGCTGCTGCTGCGCCACGGAATCACCGATTACAACCATCATGGACGGTTCCAGGGCCAAGCCGATGTTGCGCTCAATGCGGAGGGCTACCGGCAAGCTGAGGCGGTGGCCGAAAAGCTTGCCGATGCCGGGGTGACGAGGATTGTCAGTTCAGACCTGGCGCGGGCTTCAGAAACAGCGCGGGTGATCGGTGAACGGTTGGGTCTCCCGGTCGGGCTCGATGCTGCGCTTCAAGAGATCAATGTGGGGTCTTGGTCGGGACTCACTGCAGACCAAGTCGGTGAGGTCGATCCGGAATTGTGGGATCTTCTGGTTGCGGGTGAGGACGTTCAGCATTCACTGACCGGTGAGACGGCGACTGCAGCTGGTGTGCGAGTGGCTGAGGCGATCAGTCACCACGCAGGGGCGGCTTTGGAAGATGACGTCCTCTTGGTGGTCGGACATGGGCTGACTAGCCGGGTGGCGAGCCTTCTGCTGATCGGCTTGGACTATGCCTGCGCGCGACGTTTCGCAGGCATAGGTAACTGTCATTGGGTGACGCTGCGTCCGCGTGCCCCCCACTGGCAGATCGTCAGCTACAACCAAAGCTAGATCGAGTCACCGAGGAAATGACATGGTGATGTCGTAGGAGGGCAAGAACTTGGCCTCCACATGCGTCATCGTGGTGTCGCGGATTCGCCGCTGACCGTTCTTTGTTGTGTAGCTGACGCGCCAGCGCATGGAAATCTGTGCTGAGAAGACCGTCGCCTCTGTGTTGGACTCAAACCTGTCGGAATCGAAGCGGGCGGTCTTCAGAGCATTGGCGCCGCTAAGTACGGTCCATTTGACGTTCTTTGCCGGGCCTTCCAGTTTCGCCCAAAAGTTATCGACTCCGCATGGAGCGGGGAGTGTGAGCGTGGAAGATCTCAGGCAGGCGGTTTGCAAGGCTTGGGCCTTCGCTCGAAGGGTCGTTTGCATCTGGGGTCGGATGTCGAGCAGACACGCCTGCCGGAGGTAGCGGTCCGGAGCGCGCACACGGACGTTGCAGCCGGGGACCTTAGTTTCGTCGTCTTCTGCAATGAAATAGGGGTTGGCTGGGGTGATGGCGTAGAAGCCGGGGAAGACGTTGATGATTTCGGTTTCGGGCTTGATCTTGGTGCCATTGACCAGAATCGGTGTGTCGAGTTTGGGTAGTTCAATCTGTCCGGTCCCGTGAGCGACCTTCCAGCCTCCTTGTCCTTGTCCGGCGTCGACGGTGGTTTCGACCTTTTCGGTTCCCAGGTTGTAGCGCACCAGAACGTTGGTGACACTGCGCAACATGTCGGTCGCCTCACCAACGATGGTGATGTCGGTGATCGGGGCCAGTTTCTTCGACTCGGCGAGCACCTCATCGGTGAGCAAAGTGGGGATATCGCCGCCACCCACAAGGCTCAATGCCGAATCGGCATCGGCGCGGGCGATAGCTTCGAAGTACTTTTTGACCACCTGCTGTGCAGGGGTCAGGGGCATTGTTCGGTACAAGATAGCGACGGCGAGGATCGCCAACACGATAAATCCCACTGCCCCGATGGTGAGGCCAACGATGAGCTTCTTTGGCGGCTTCTTGGTTGGCGTCTGCGGTCGCGGTGGTGAGGGTGGGAAGGACCCTGTCACCGTG
>CAYWIN010000204.1:0-3727 GCA_964458365.1 uncultured Propionibacteriaceae bacterium | reverse complement strand
GCTTCGAAATGGTCCGGTTGTTGTCCGCCACCGGCAGCGCCCCACACATCACGATCACCGTTCAGGTTCGCCCGCATTCCCGTGATCGCGAGCTTCCCACTGTCCACGTCCGTTCCGTCGACGCTGGTCTCGACCTGGCAAAAGCCCCTGACCCCATCCGCCGCCAGCGGATCGCCGCCTACGGCATTGTCGTTTCAGAGCGCGGCCTGCTCGCCACCCAGTTCTCCGACCGCACCGCGGTCGCCGGCCTGTGGGGCCTGCCCGGCGGAGGGATCGACGAGGCAGAAAGCCCCGACCATGCAGTACTTCGCGAGATCGTTGAAGAATCCAGCCAGCGAGCCGAACTACTCCGCCTGGTTGATATGCACACCGATCATTGGATCGGACGTTCGCCCACCGGAATCGTCGAAGACTTTCATGCGGTGCGGATCATCTATGCAGCGCAATGCTTGGAGCCCTCAGACCCCGTCGTGCGCGATGTGGGGGGAACCACAGCCGACGCTGCCTGGATCGATCTGGACTCCTGGACCGAATACCCGTGGTCGGCCTGGGCGCGGGCCGTCCTGGAAAGGCACCTGGATCCACAGCCAACAATGGGCTGACAGGTTTCCCTGCCAGCCCATGAAGGACAAAACGCTCGCGCGCTAACTTCGGAAGTACGACAGCAGCCGCAGCATTTCGATGTACAGCCACACCAACGTCACCGTCAGACCAAAAGCGGCCCGCCAAGACTCCGACGCGTCGGCTCCCATCGCGATTCCTTGTTCGACGTAGTCAAAGTCGAGAATCAAGTTGAAGACCGCCAAGCCGATACCGAGCGCGGAGATTCCCAGCAGCAACGCCATATTGCCGTGGCCAAAGAGGAAGTTCACACCGAACAGCGACATGATGAAGTTGACCAGGAGCAGCCCGGCATAAGAGATCGTGCCAATGAACACCATCTTGCGGAACTTGCTGGTGACGCGGATCCGGAACAGTTTGTAGACGGCCAACGTGGCGACGGCCGCGACCACCGTGCTCATCAGAGCAGCGGGCACGATGCCGTTCCACAACGTCTCGTACATCTTGGAGACCGAACCGATGAAGAGCCCTTCAATGGCGGCATAGGCCAGCACGAACGCCGGGTTGACCTTGCGTCGGAAGCTCACAAAGATCACCGGCACGAAAGAACCGAGCGCACCAATCACCATCACCGGCAGCAGCAGGGCGGGCGGCACCAACATGAAGGCAAGAACCGCAGTCGCGGCCAAGACTCCCAGGGTGATCGCGGTCTTGGTGAGCACGTCCTCGATGGTCATCCGTCCAGCGTCAGCCGGCGTAGGCATGTACTGCGCGTTCGGATCACCATAAGGCTGACCGGGGTACGGCTGGCCGGGATATGGCTGGCCAGTGTAGGGCTGACCCGGGTACTGCCCTGGATTAACCGACTGCTGCGGGGCAGGCCCCCTCCAGACATCCGGTTTGGACAGAATCGGATTCTTGCTCTGCATCGAACTCCTCCTCGATTGGCGACGGCTCTCCTGCAGTCGACCTCCATGGTAGGCAACGCCACCATAGGCCCGCCTTGTTCCACCCCCTGATTTGCCCCTGAATTCCTGGCCCTGGGCAAACCCGTCACACGCCTTTTGCCGCCCCCAGGATCCTGGTGTTTTCGGCACTAGTATCAGCACCCCTCTGGTTGTTGCCGGACCACCTCCATAACGTTGCGAAAATGCTCAGCGAAACAGAAACCATGCAACGCCCCCAGGCCACGGGGATGAGCGGGCGCGCGCTGCTCGTCATTCTCGTCTCAGCCGCATTGACCATGGTGGACTTCTTCATCGTCAACGTTGCGCTCGCCCCTATGGGCGCAGAGTTCGGCGCATCACCGGGAACTCTGGAATGGGTGGTCGTCGGATACGGCGGCGCCTACTCAGTGCTCCTCGTGTTTGGCGGGCGCCTGGGAGACATCTGGGGTCGACGCAGGACCGCATTCATCGGGCTGCTCGGATTCACCATCATGTCGGCCGTCTGTGGACTGGCCCCGAGCATCGCCATCTTGATTCCCGCCCGAATCCTCCAAGGTGGCTTCGCTGCCTTCCTGCTACCCCAGACACTCGCCACCATTCATGCTGTCGCGGAAGCAGGTCAGAAAGGGAGAGCTATCGGCTGGTACGGCGCTGTAGGTGGATTGTCGGCCGCTCTCGGCCAGGTTCTTGGCGGCGTCCTCGCCTCCGGGAACCTATGGGGTTTGGGATGGCGGCCAGTCTTTCTGATCAATATCCCGATCGGCATCCTGTTGCTGTTGGGCATGGTTTGGGTTCCGGAATCGCGCGCAGCGACGAAACCACGCATCGACTGGTCAGGAACGGCGCTGTTCGGCATCGCGATGGCAACCTGCGTCATGCCGTTGCTCCTTGGCTCATCCTTGGGATGGCCGTGGTGGGCGTGGCTAAGCCTGATCGTCGCCGCGGGGGCAACAGCAGCTCTGATAGGCGTCGAACGGTTCATTGAACGCGGCAATGGCGATCCCCTCATTCCCCCCAGCTTGTTCCGCCTCACCGGTGTGCGTCGGGGGCTTTTGTTCCTGGCAGCGCTGGGGGCCGCCTTTGGCGGCAATGTCTTCGCCTTCTCCATCACCCTCCAGGCGGGGCGTGGATTCAGCCCGCTTTCGTCGGGGCTTTCGCTACTGCCCATGGCGGTGGGAGCATTCATCGCCTCACTTCTCAGCGCAAGACTCATCGCACGCCTCGGAACGAAAACCGTCGCCTTGGGCGGTACGGTTCAGGCTCTGGGATTGGCCGTGATCGCCGCGACCACCAACGTCTGGTGGCCCCTGCTCACACCGTGGCATTTCCTTGTCGGCATGTTCCTGGTTGGGGTGGGAAACGGGTTGCTGCTGACAACCCTCTATCGCGTTGTCCTCTCGGGAGTACCGAGCGACCAAGCCGGCGCCGCGAGCGGAGTCCTCAACACCGCACAACAAACGTCGATGGCGTTGGGGGTTGCGCTCATCGGCACAGTGTTCACCACACTTCAGGGGACCCACGGCAGCGAAACCGGCTTTATTACCGTGACCCTGGTCTGGGCAGTGGTTGCCGCACTTGCGGCATTACTCAGCACACGCCTGCCTGAGCTGACGTCCCCTTCAACGCCCAAAACGCCGAATCAGCGTCCGGAGTCTGCACCACCAGCGACACTTCAGGGTTCTCCGCAAAACTGAGCTTGACGTAGCGGAGCGTGAACAATCCCACTGTGTCATCTCGATATGTGCGTTCTGCGTTGGCAAACGAGACGACCTGACGCTCTTGCCACATCTGTCGAAAGTCGGCGCTCTCCCGCATCAGTTCACCGACCAGCGCATCGAACTCCGAAGAAAACAGGCGATCTTCGGCGGTCGCACGAAACTGAGCAACCAGCAGGCGTGCCTCTTCTTCCCAAAGCACCACTCGATGCCTGATGTTCACATCCAAGAAGGTCGCCCGTAGCAAGTTCTGCCGATGCTGCGGCAGGGAACTGATGCTGGGAAACAACGCACCAAATCCGGAGTTTGCACGCAGCACGTCGAAGCGCCGATTGACCAGGTAGGCCGGTGAATCGCGCACATAATCAAGAACGCGGACTTGTTCAGGGGTTGCCTCAGTGGGTAATGGCAGGTGCTCAGATCCGGGGGATTCGCCGGCCAGCGACAGGAAATAGTTGCGCTCGACCGTAGTCAGTCGAAAGACGCGGGCCAACGATTCCAGGA
>CAYWIN010000203.1:0-3730 GCA_964458365.1 uncultured Propionibacteriaceae bacterium | reverse complement strand
TCAACGCCAGCATCTGGTCGACCACCCAAGGGCCATCGATCGCACCTCGATTGCGCGCTGGCACCGTCAACATCAACGATGGCTATGCACCCGCTTTCGGCTCCCACCAAGCTCCGATGGGCGGCATGGGCGAATCGGGGATGGGTCGCCGACATGGGATCGGTGGCATCCAGAAATACACCGAAAGCCAGACCGTTGCTCACCAGCGATGGTTACCGATTGCGCCGCCCCCAGGAGTGACCAATGAGGCTTACGCTCGCGCGATGGCTCTCGGCATTCGAGTCATGAACCGGGTGATCCGGTGAGGGGCATGTCACTGGTCGGAAGGACCGTGCTGATTACCGGAGCCGGAAGCGGCATCGGACGACAGATGGCCCTCCAATCCGCCCAACGCGGAGCCAGCGTCGTAGCGTGGGACATTGATGGCGATGCCGCCCGCCGGATTGCGGAAATGACCAATGGCCGGTGGGCGCAGGTCGATGTCACCGATCCGGAAGCAGTGGCCAGCGCCGCCGAGGGAATCGACGTCGACGTGCTGATCAACAATGCCGGTGTGGTGACGGGCCGCTATCTGCTCGATGCCACCCCCGAACAGATTCGGCGGACCTTCGAGGTCAACACGCTGGCGTCCTTCTGGACGACTCGTGCCTTTCTGCCTGGAATGCAAGAACGCGACCGCGGAACCGTGGTGACCATCGCCAGTGCCGCCGGCTTGGTGGGCGTTGCCAAACAGACCGACTATTCGGCCAGCAAGTGGGGCGCCATCGGCTTCACCGAGTCTCTGCGAGCCGAGCTGCGCTCCCTGGGAAGTTCGGTGCGAACCCTGGTGGTGGCACCGTTCTACATCGACACCGGCATGTTCGCCGGAGTCCAAACGAGGTTCCCGCTACTCCTGCCGATTCTGCAACCGGTGAAGGTTGCCACCAAAGTCCTCAACGCGGTTGAAGCCGGGCGCCAACAGCTCGTGCTTCCCCCCATGGTCAGACTCATTCCGCCTCTACGGGTCCTCCCCCCGGCGGCTTTCGACCTGGTGTTGGATCTCTTCGGCATCAATCACACCATGGACAACTTCACTGGGCGCACCTAGTTTCCACGGTCATCTGACGGCACAATCGGCCACGCGACAGGTCAAGGCAGCATCACTTCGACACGCCGATTGAGGGCGCGACCGGCCGCTGTCGTATTCGACCCGACCGGATTTGCCTCCCCTTTGCCGATTGCGGTGAATTCATATCCTGTGGGCAGCGCGGCACGAAGCTGAGAAACCACGGCTTCGGCCCGCTTGCGCGACAAGGCGAGATTGAAGCTCGTCGAGCCCACATTGTCGGTGTAGCCGGTCACCGTGACTTTGCCGGTTCGACCCGAACTCTTGATCTTCTCCACCGCTTTGGCGATCACCTGCTGGGCTTTCGGAGTCAACGTGGCTTTGTTGAATGCGAAGAGCACATTGGCGTCCAAATCCAACGTGTTGCCGCCTGACGTCACCGATTCCTCGCTGACTCGATCGAACAGCCCCCAAACCCGGTCCTGGGGGTCTTTGGCAGCGAGTGAAGTGACCACCTTCTGGTCGAACGACGGCCAGGCCTGACCCAACACCGTTTGGGTGGAGCCACCCGGCGCACCGATCGCCCCCTGCTCGACGGGGACGTCGAGGATGAACTGATTCACCCCGACCACGACATCGACGGTGGATGCTCCGGCGGGCAACTCCGGCATGATGGCCACCCCCGCCATCACCGAGCCAGCCGCCAACCCCTCTTCGAGACCGTGTTCACTGGACACGATGGTGGGGGGTTTCAAGCTCACCCCCTCCGTGAGCTGGGAATATGCCTTCATCGAACTCCGGTCGATCAGACCAAAGCTCGACGTGAAACTGCGGTAGGTCGTGATGTGCGACAGCAGTCCGCTCGCCCCACCGAATGGCGTCAGTGGCAAAGAACTCCCTTTGCCCTGCTGCTCCCCAGCCGGGAAAGCCACCGAATAGTAAATGGCGGTGCCTTGAGCTACCCGCCGTACCGAATGGATGCTCACCGTCAACGGCTCCGTGAAGGTCGCCGAGTTCGGGCTCTGGTAGGTGACGCGTCCACGAATGGGTACCGCGGCAGTACCTTTCGGCACCGCAGGCCGGGCGACCGGAACGCTCACCGAACCAAACAGTGGTGAGGTGATGCTCACCTGCGACGTATTCGCTGGCAGCGCCGGATACAACACGGCCAATGAACTCCTCGCCGGAGCGTGGACGGACCAGGGCTGCGCCCGGAGCGCGCCCGAGTCCGCCTCCTTAGAGCGGGAACGTTCGTCGTACCAGCGAATCGCATGGAACGACGTCGGCCCGACGACCAAGGCCGGCTCGTTCTCTCGCCCAACATCAGGAACGTCCACATCCTTGCCGCCGGGGGCCCGCTCGATCCCGTACTGGAGCACGGTCGCCGAGGCGCCAGCGGTAACTGCATAGACCACGAAGAAGCCCGCGGACGGCTTGCGGTTTCCCCAGTTTTGACCGCTGGTGATTTTCACGCGTGCGATCGGGGTGGGGAGCGCGGCATCGGCTCGCACCGCCGCAGCGGCATCGGAAATGTCTTTCGGGCTGCCCACGAAGCCGGGAGTTGCCCCCGATTGTTGTGCGGCAGGAGCACCGGCAGAGCAGCCCACCAATGCCACACCCAGCAGTCCGGCTACCGCCCCCCAGAGAATTCGGTTCATGCGTCTGCCTCTCCCTATGTCATGGCACGCCGCGAACACCGTACTGAATCCGGCGCGGTCACGGTAGGGCAGAATCGCCCGCCAGGAGGCAGGACCCGGAGGCGGCGATCCCCAGACCCCACTAGGCTGTCTGCCGTGTCGCACTCCTTCGTTCTCACATTTTTCGAGGGCGGCAACGCCTTGTCGTCCTTCCGGGCCGAAGCGCTGATTCAGCGTCTGGCGACGGCCGCTCCCGCCGTCTGCGGTATCCAGGCCCGCTACGCGCATTGGGTGGCAAGCGAAGCTGCCTTGGACCAGCCGACTGCCGAGCGCCTCACCGCTCTGCTGACTTATGGCCCCGCCGCCGAACCCGCCACCGGCGACGCCTGGTCGACCACGGTGGTCGTCGCACCACGGGTCGGGACGGTCTCACCGTGGGCATCGAAAGCCACCGACATCATCGGCAACTGTGGCGTCAACATCCACCGTGTCGAGCGCGTCACCGAATACACCGTGACGGCCCGGCAGCCGCTGAGCAGCCAGGAACTCGAAGCGTGCGTGGCGATCTTGCATGATCGGATGACCGAGTCGGTTTTCGCCAACGTCACCGAATCTGCGGCTCTGTTCGATGAACGGCAAGCCGAGCCGATGACCCATGTTGACCTGCTCAGCCGAGGCAGGGAAGCAATCGTCGAAGCGAATCTGGACTTCGGGCTGGCTTTATCCGACGACGAAATCGACTACCTCGTGACGGCCTTCACCGAGCTTCGGCGCAACCCCACCGATGTCGAACTGATGATGTTTGCGCAGGCCAACTCAGAACACTGCCGCCACAAGATCTTCAACGCCGACTTTGTGATTGACGGCGCCGATCAACCGGCTTCGCTGTTCGGAATGATCCGGCACACCGAGGCAGTCTCCGGCACGGGCACGGTGGTCGCCTATTCCGACAATGCGTCGATCATGACCGGCGGCGAGATCACCCGGTGGGTGCCTGAGAGTGCCGACCAGCCCAGCCGCTACGTGACACGCCCAGGCACCTGTCTCT
>CAYWIN010000202.1:0-3753 GCA_964458365.1 uncultured Propionibacteriaceae bacterium | reverse complement strand
GGTGACCTCCTCACCCGCACCGATCCGGATCTTCAACCGGTAACAAAGGGCGATTCACTGGATCAAGCCGCGCCCGTTGAAGTCGGCGGAGCCCACTTCGCTGAGATCCCGGTTTCAGCGATCACTCCCAACCCGAAGCAGCCCCGTTCAGTCTTTGATGAAGAAGCGCTCAGTGAACTCGTCGGATCGATCAAAGAGGTCGGCTTACTTCAACCAATCGTGGTGCGTCCTTTGGGCGAGGGAGCTTACGAACTGGTGATGGGCGAACGACGTCTTCGCGCGAGCCAAAAGGCCGGTCTCACGACCATTCCGGCGATTGTGCGTCGGACCGAAGAGGCCGACCTCTTGCGTGATGCCTTACTAGAAAACCTGCACCGTGCTCAGCTGAATCCCTTAGAAGAAGCGGCGGCATATCAACAGATGTTGGCTGACTTCGGATGCACCCAGGAGGAGCTGTCGACCCGAATCAAGCGTTCCCGTCCGCAAATATCTAACACCATCCGACTGCTTCAACTCCCTGCACCGGTGCAACGCCGGGTTGCTGCCGGGGTGATTAGCGCGGGTCATGCTCGGGCCCTTTTGATGCTTCCGGATACGGCAGCCATGGAGTCCTTGGCCAGTCGAATCGTGGCCGAGGGGCTTTCGGTACGGGCCGTCGAAGAGATCGTTGCCTTGGGCGAACACGGGCCTAAGCGTGAGGCTCGGAAAAAGAAGGCGGCCCAGCCCCCGGAATCCGCTGCTCGATTGACCGACGAGTTGTCGGACCGGCTCGACACCCGCGTCACGATCACGGGCACCGCGAAGCGGGGGCGGATCGTGATTGACTACGCCGGATCGGATGACCTCGAGCGGATCGCGGCGCTGCTCAGTACATAGACGGTTTAACGATTTGTCGACAAAGCACTAAAGTGCCAGTTGGTTTGGCCCTGTCCAAACCTCAGCATCGTCACGCGTCCGGCTATGCCGACTGCTCGTCCCAGACGTTGTCGACCAGCCGTGCGCACAAGGCCCCGAAGTCCCAGCCCGCCGCTTCAACGGCTTGCGGGTAGAGCGACGTTTCGGTCATGCCCGGCGCCGAGTTGGTCTCAATAAAGACCGGTGTCCCGTCAGCACGAACGATGATGTCGGCACGCGACAGAGAGTGAAGTCCCAGAATGGTGTGCGTTTGGACGGCCATGTCGGCGCAGGCCTGGGCCACATCGTCACTCAGCTCGGCCGGAACAATGAAACGCGTCTCTCCGGCGGTGTATCGAGCGGCGTAGTCATAGTTGCCGGAGTTGGGGCGAATCTCCACCGCGGGAAGTGGAACAGGGCGTCCGTCCAGCTCCGCCACGCAGACGGCCACTTCTGTGCCGTCAATGAACTCCTCGACCACAGCGACATCACCATAGGCGTAGGCGCCAACCATGGCCGCAGGCATCTCTTCGGCGCGCGAAACCTTGGTGCACCCCAGTGCAGAGCCGCTGCGTGCGGGCTTGACCATCAACGGCAAGCCGATTCGTTCCTCCAAGGCCTGGACCAGAGCCGAAGCGCCAAGTTCACGGAACATGTCATGGGGAAGGGCGGCACCACGTGGGGTCACCACGCCTTCCTGGGCCACCAGGGGGCCAGCGATGGCCTTGTTGAAGCTGCGTCGAGCCACAGCGGCCGAGGAGCCCACATAGGGCACATTCAGCAACGCCAGGACCTGCTGCAAGCCACCATCCTCGCCGACGCCGCCGTGAAGGAGGGGAAAGACGACCGGGTTGTCGAGCTGACGCAGTAGCTCGATCAAATCGGCGTTGAGGTCGGACTCGATCACTTCACGTCCCTGATCGCGCAGCGCCTGTGCCACTCGACGTCCAGAACGGAGCGACACCTCGCGCTCGTGAGACAGGCCACCGGCGAGAACGACGATGGGACCGTGATCTGTTTTGTTGCTCATCTGGATTCCTAACTGATGTCCGGTGCAGGGCCGGTTTGCAGATCGTTGTGGCGAGTAAGCCCGGGCTCGATCCCGAAAGTGCGGTTCATTTCCATCTCGGCGGCGATCACTTCACCCAGACGCCTCGTGCCTTCCAGGATCCGCTCAGGAGGGGGGAAACAGAAGGAAAGGCGCATGTTTCGGCTGCCGAGCCCGTCGGCGTAGAAAGCGGTGCCGGGGGTGTACGCCACTCGGGCACTGACAGCCCGAGGAAGCATGGCCTGAGAGTCGATGCCCTCTGGCAATGTCAGCCAGATGAAAAAGCCCCCATTGGGAACGGTCCAGGTTGACCCTGCCGGCATGTATTCGGCCAACCCGGCCAGCATGGCGTCGCGACGTTCGCGATACATGGCGCGGAAGGAGTCGATTTGGCCGCGCCAGTCGAACTCGTCCAAGTAGGTGGATATGGCGAACTGGCTAAAGACCGGCGGAGCCAAAGTTGCCGCCTCTTGGGTCAAAACGAGCTTCTCACGCACGGCGTGTGGTGCCAAAGCCCAGCCGATTCGAAAACCGGGAGCAAAGGTTTTGGAGAACGAACCGAGGTAGATCACGTTCTCGGCGTCCATGGACCGCAGGGCCGGCATGGGCCCGCCTTCCAAGGTCAACAGCCCATAAGGGTTGTCCTCGATGATGAGGAGATCGTGCTCTTTGGCTACTCGAAGCAGCGCCTTGCGTCGCTCGATGGTCTGGGTAACACCGGTGGGGTTTTGGAAGTTCGGGATGGTGTACAGGAACTTCACCCGCTCCCCGGCCGCCTTTAGCTGAACCAAGGACTGCGCCAGCGCCTCGGGGTTGATGCCCTCATCATCCATCGCTACGTGGACCACCTTGGCCTGGTAGGCGTGGAACGTACCTAGGGCACCCACGTAGCTGGGACCCTCAGTGAGGATGACGTCTCCGGGGTCAATAAACACTCGGGTGACAAGGTCGAGAGCCTGCTGGGATCCACAAGACACCACGATGTCATCAGCATGGGCTCGGATCTGTTCCTCGGCCATGACCTCGACGATCTTCTCGCGCATAAACGCTTCGCCTTGACCCGATCCGTACTGCATGGCCTGGACGCCACGCTCACGAACGAGGCGCTCCATTGCCGCACCCAGCGCCTCCCGAGGAAGGTCTGCGATGTTGGGCATCCCGCCGGCAAGTGAGACCACCTCGGGCCGATTTGCGACGGCGAACAGAGCTCGTACGGCAGAGACCTGTAATCCGTGTGTTCGCTGGGCGTAGGCATCGATGTATTGATCCAGCCGCGTATCGCGGCGGGACGGTTCGGGCAGACTCACCTGCCCAGATTTCCACAACCAAGCTCTAGGATGAAATTGGCAAGCCGAGAACTGGCTAAGAATTCGTGAGGATGTTGATGTCTAAAGTCTCACTTCTCAGCGCGAACGAGTTGCTCTCTCTGGCTTGCCCGTACTGCGGACGGCAGCTTCCCCACGGGACGGAATGGGTGCAGGACGCGCGCCGAGCGTGGGGGCACTGTGGCATGAAAGTGATCGATGACGGCGAGCTTGTCGGAGTGATTGCGTTGGCACCAACTCAACGTGGTGACCAAACCATGATGAAGATGATCTGGGTGCGCCCCGATGTCGTCGGCCACGGTCTGGGCCGCCAACTTGTCGGTGCGGCCGCCGCTGAATTGGTTCGGGCAGACCAGCGCCTCCTGCTGGCCGTGGCTGGGCGGCAAGTGGTCAGCTGCGCGACGCCATCGGAGTCGTTCTTGCTTCGAGCCGGTTTTCATCGGCCTGCTGAGCAGCGACTCTGGCAGCTGGAATTGCGCCAGACTC
>CAYWIN010000201.1:0-3787 GCA_964458365.1 uncultured Propionibacteriaceae bacterium | reverse complement strand
GAGGTACTGCGCGTCCTCAAAGGACGTTGGTTGCTTGTTGTCTTGGCCGCACTCCTCGGGACATCGCTGGGTCTCATCGCCACCGTCATCCAACAACCGAAGTACACCGCGTCCGCCGACGTTTTCGTGAGTGTAGCCAGCGGCCAATCCACCAGCGATCTTGCCCAAGGCGGCACCTTTTCTCAGGGCCAAGCCAGCAACTTCGCTGCTGTTGTTCCCAAGGAAATCGTCCTGGGGCCGGTCATTTCGAGTTTGAACCTGAATATGACCGTCGATGACCTTCGCGACACCCTGGACGTCGAGGTCCCGCTCAATACCTCGGTCATCACTATCAGCGTGACAAACAAGAACCCTGAATTGGCAGCGAAGATTGCAAATGCGATTGCCAATCAGCTTCCGGTGGCTGTGTCTCAGTTGACTCCCAAAGTCGATGACGTCAAAGGTGCCCCCGTGCGGGCTCAGCTGATCGGTGCAGCCCAGGTTCCCCTTACTCCGTCGTCGCCCGTGGTTCCGCTGTATGCCATGTTGGGCTTACTCGCCGGGCTGGTGCTGTCCATCGCCTATTTGGTGATCGTCGAGCTGGTCGTCGCCCGGGTGGACTCCACCGAACAAGTAGAGGCCATTACCGGGAGCACCGTCTTGGCTAGCGTCCCCCGGGACCGCAAGGTCGGGCGACACCCGATCGCGGTTACCGCGTTGCCGTTGTCTTTGCGTGCGGAGAGCATGCGACATGCCCGAACTGCTCTGAAGTATCTGCCAGGAAACACCAACCAGACTTTTGTCATCTCCTCATCAGTGAGCGGTGAAGGCAAGAGCACCACGGCCGCGAACCTTGCCGCCGCTTTCGCCGCCGAGGGATTGTCGACCTGCCTGGTCGAGGCCGACCTCCGTCGTCCACGTCTGGAAGGTCTCCTAGATCTCACCGGTGGACCTGGCCTGAGCGACATCGTGGTTGGCCAAAACCGCATCGAAGAGGTCATCCAGCCTTGGGGCCCAGACAACCTCAATGTCATCTTGGTCGGCACAGTTCCTCCCAACGCAAGTGAGCTCCTCGGATCTAGTCGCGGTCAGGAAGCCCTCACCGAAATTGCCGAGCGGTTTGATGTCACGATCATCGACACTCCGCCGCTGACTGCGGTCACCGACGCCGCGATCATCGGACGCCTGTTCGGAGGCGTCGTCATGGTGATTGGTGGCGGCAAAGTTCGCAGTAGCGAGCTGCGTCAGGCCGTGTCGGCACTCACTGTTGCCGATGTTCCGGTCCGCGGTTCGTTGGTCAACATGGCCAAAGACGATGCTTCGCGCCCCTACGCCTACACCTATTCCGATCGCGCCCGGAAAACCCGATTCTCTGATCTCCTTCCACAAGGCTGGCGCCCGGTGATCAAGGTGGCTTCGGCCATCGTTGCCACCATCATCGTCGGCGCGATCGCCATTTCCATGTCGATCCATCCCAAACCCGCTGTGGCCGAACCGATTGCTCCGCTCAGCACCGCCTCAACACCGGCGGCATCTCCGGTCGGAAAGACCGCAGTGTTCATTGGCGACTCGCTGGTACAAGGAACGAGCGGCGGACAATGGGTCGGTCCGGTAGCCAAGAACTTGGGCTGGGACCCCATCAATCTAGGACGCGGCGGCACCGGATACTCCACCTCAGCTGGCGCAGCTGGCTGTGGTCTCGACTACTGCCCAACCTTCCCGGAGATGGCCACGGCCGCGATCAACCGAGCCCCCGAGGTAGTCGTCATTTCCGGGGGCCAGAATGACGGCACCAAGGATGTCAGCCAGGGCGCTGAATCGCTCTTCTCTCAACTTCGGCAGGGCTTGCCCCACGCCCGAATTATTGTCATCTCTCCGCTGTGGCGCGCCTCAGCGATGCCAGACAGCCTCAAACGGATCTCCAGCCAAGTGAAACAAGCGGCCAAGGCCAACGGCGTCGAGTACGTTGACGTGGGCAATCCCTTGCAAGGACGTCCGGACTTGATCACGAGCGACGGCACTCACCCCACCGCCGCAGGGTACAAAGTCCTGGTGAATGCGATCACCAAAGCGCTGAAGGAGCGGTAGACAGATGAAGCACTTCGGACCGAACGCTCCCGGCATTCTTTTTGTCTGCACCGGGAATATCGCGCGCTCACCGTTCATGGAACTGACCTTGTCGAACCGCCTCGCCGGAACGTCCGCAGTGGACCTGCCGATCGGCTCGGCTGGCACCTATGCCCTGGCCCACTCCGGGATTCACCCTGAGGTAGCGGCTGAGCTGCGCAACCGTGGGATTGACTCCAGCGATTTCACCACCACCCAGCTCACCGGAGCCCTGGTCAGCGAAGCCGGACTCATATTGACCGCCACCCGTGACCACCGCCGCCTTGTTGCCCGACTCGTTCCAGAGAAGCGAAATGTGACCTTCTCACTTCGTCAGTTCATTCGTTTGATCCAACTCGATCCGGTGGGCGAGATTCGGGTCGCCACTGATGGTCCGCTGGAGGCGTTGGCTCAGCTCGCGAGCCGCAATCGCGGACTCTCGGCGGGAAGCCAGGACGATGACGACATCATCGATCCGGTAAACACTCCCCGCCACGGATTCCCGGCAACTTTCGCAGCGATAGATCCGGCAATCAATCTTCTCTCGGACTTGATCACGGGCCTGCGGGACCTTTCCAGGAACAACTCCTGAATCGTGCGCCTGACAATCATCGGGATCAACTACGCCCCCGAAGCCACCGGAATCGCGCCGTACACCACCGGTGCCGCCGTCGGGTTGGCAGAGCACGGCCACCAGATTTCGGTCATTACCGGGTATCCGCACTACCCACAGTGGGAGCTCGCACCGGGCTACTCCGGATGGCGAGACCTGGAAACGATTGATGGCATCCCGGTGCTTCGGTTGCGCCACCCGATCCCTCATGGGTCGGTCGCCGGTCGAAGCGTGATGGAAGTGGTATTCGGTCTTCGAGCGTTGCTGACGGGTTGGCGCAAACCTGACGTGGTTCTCGCGGTCACTCCCGCCCTACTCAGCACAGCTCTGGTGGTGGCCAAAGCGCGCATGCAGAGACGCCAGGTTGTGGTCTGGGTGCAGGACATCTACAGCCTCAGCGCATCCCAAACGGGGCTGGCATCTCGAATTGCCGGACTGGTGAGCAGGGTCGAGTCATGGACGGTACGGCACGCCACGCGCGTCGTGGTCATCCATGATCGTTTTGCCCACTTCCTCACCACCAGCCTCGGTGCCGACCCGGCTCGCATTGACGTGGTCCGCAACTGGACTCACCTCACCCAGGACACGCTCAACCGCGATCCTGACGTGCGCGCCCGGCATGGCTGGGCCAGCGATGAAACCATCGTGTTGCATGCGGGCAACATGGGGACCAAGCAGAACTTGGAAAACGTGGTCCGTGCCTCGCAGCTCGCCGCGAGTCAGCACAGCAAGGTCCGGTTCGTGCTGCTCGGCGATGGCCACCGTCGCAAGGACCTCGAGGCGCTCGGCTCCAACCCCAACCTTCAGTTCATTGATCCGCTGCCTGACTCGGAGTTTGCCGAGACTCTGGCCAGCGCCGATGTCTTGTTGGTGAATGAGCTCCCCGGAATGACTGAAATGTCGGTACCCAGCAAGCTCACGTCCTATTTCCATATCGGGTTGCCGGTGCTTGCTGCTGTCGATCCCGGCAGTGTGACCGCCGATGAGATCAGTCAAGCCCAAGCCGGATTGCGCGTCGACGCCGACGACCCGACGGCTCTGCTTCGTGCAGCTGAGACGCTGGCTGCCGATCCGTCCGCTGCGCACACG
>CAYWIN010000200.1:0-3803 GCA_964458365.1 uncultured Propionibacteriaceae bacterium | reverse complement strand
GTCCTGCAACGCTACGAGTTGCTCTATGAAGCCGGGCTGGTGCCCGAATCGCCCGACGATAGGCGTGCCCCGGCAGCGGATCTCGCTCCTGGTTTGCCGATGGTGGGCGATCATCGTCGGGTACTGGCCACCGGGCTTGCCCGGCTGCGCGCCAAAATCACTTATCGCCCAGTGGTCTTTGAGTTGATGCCCGAGTTGTTCACGCTGCGGCAGTTGCAGGAATGTGTGGAGGCTTTGGCTGGCCAACAGCTCCACACCCAGAACTTTCGACGAGTCATTGAGCAGCAAGAGCTTGTCGAAGAGTCCGGCGGCCAGCTGGCCGATACCGGCGGACGTCCCGCACGCACGTACCGTTTCCGACGTCAGGTTTTGGCCGAACGCAGCGTCGCTGGCACCAAGGTGCCCACTACTCGGGCACGTTGAGCCAAAAATCTTCGCGCCGACACCCCTAGTCAACGAAATTTCGCAAGCTACGGGCTACGCAATTTCCTTCACCTTGCGCGTGGTGTGGTTGCCAACACGCTTTTGCTCACATGTAGCATAAGTGTGGACTTTGGAGGTTCCTATGACTGTGACCTTGAGCGCCGCTGATCTCTACCAGCGCGTCAGCCACGTGGTCCCCGCAATCGAGTGGGCGACCATGGCAGACGACGTTGACGCGATCATGCGACTGAAGGCCGAACGCAACGCAGTGATCCTGGCCCATAACTACATGACGCCAGAAGTCTTCCACGCCGTTGCTGACATCACCGGCGACTCGTTGGCTCTGGCCCGTGAGGCAACCGAAGTTGAGGCGGATGTCATCGTGCTGGCGGGGGTGCATTTCATGGCCGAAACCGCCAAGTTGCTCAACCCCACGAAGACCGTCCTCATCCCCGATCCCCTTTCGGGCTGCTCGCTGGCCGAGTCGATCACCGCCGCGGATGTACGGGCCTTGCGTGCCGCCCACCCCGGCGTGCCTGTAGTGACCTATGTGAACACCTCAGCGGCAGTGAAAGCAGAATCGGACATTTGCTGCACCTCGGGGAATGCCGTGGAGATCATCGAAAGCCTTGGCGTGCCCAAAGTCATCATGATTCCCGACCAGTACTTGGCGGCGAATATCGCCCGCAAGACCGGGGTGGAGGTCATCACGCACCCTGGAGCCTGCGAGGTACACGAGCGGTTCACCGCCAAAGACATTGCCGATATTCGCCAATCGTGGCCCGGAGTGACGGTGCTCGCCCATCCGGAATGCCCACCTCACGTAGTGGACGCCGCCGACTATGCCGGATCGACCGCACAGATGGTCAGCTTCGTCGACAGCCAGCGCCCCGAACGCGTCGCACTCATCACGGAGTGCTCGATGAGCGACAACGTCGCCCAGGAGTTCCCCGATCTGGAATTCGTGCGCCCATGCAATCTGTGTCCGCATATGAAACGAAACACTCTGGCCAGCATTCGACACGCCTTGGAGACGTTGAGCTACGAAGTCACCGTCCCCGACGATGTCGCTGACCGGGCCCGAGGCGCGGTGGCCCGAATGCTCGAGGTGAAAGTAGCCCGATGACTCGAATAATCGAAGCGGGCGGCCCGGTCATCATTGGGGCCGGACTCGCAGGGCTCAGCGCGGCTGTCGAGTTCACCCCCCAGCCGGTCGTGGTGCTCAGCGCGGGAGAAATCAGTTCCGAAACATCAACAGGCTGGGCGCAAGGCGGAGTCGCGGCGTCCGTCGGAGTCGATGACAATCCTGAGCTGCACGCTGCGGACACGATGGCGGCCGGTGCTGGCCTGTGCGAGCCGCGGGCAGTCGAAGCCATCACTGCCGCAGCGGGTGAGGCCGTCGAATGGCTGATCGCACAGGGCGCACAGCTCGACCGCGACGCCGACGGCCAGCTCAAGTTGGGCCTCGAGGGTGCGCACAGCCGCCGCCGGATCGTGCACGCCATGGGCGATTCCACTGGGGCCGAGCTGCTGCGCGCCATGGTGCAGGCGGCTCGAAACACGCCATCGATTTCGTTGTGGGAGTACGCCCGCGCCACCGACATCCTGGTCACAGACGGTGCCGTCAGCGGCGTGCTGGTTCGCACCGCCGGTGGAGAGATCGAACTGCGCACCAACACGGTGTTGCTGGCCACCGGCGGGATCGGCGGCCTTTTTGAGCACACCACGAACCCGCTCACCTCACGTGGCCAAGGCTTGGCTTTGGCGCACCGAGCTGGCGCAACTTTGCGCGACATCGAGATGGTGCAGTTTCATCCCACCGCGCTGGATGTGGGCATCGACCCGATGCCGCTGGTCAGCGAAGCCGTCCGCGGTGAAGGTGCCATCTTGGTCGACGAAACTGGCCGCCGGGTAATCGACAATCCGCTTTCTGCTCGCGACGTCGTCGCCCGCGCAGAATGGGCGGCACTGCAAGCAGGCCACCAGGTCTTCCTTGATGGACGTCACAGCCCTGGCGCTCGTTTCGAGGAGCTCTTCGCTTCGATCACCGCTACTGCCCGCGATGCCAGTTTCGATCCGGTGACGCAACCGCTGCCCGTGCGTCCTGCAGCGCACTATCACATGGGTGGTGTGAAGGTTGACTTGGCCGGACGCACCGACCTGCCCGGTTTGTACGCCGCCGGAGAGGTGGCATCAACCGGGCTGCATGGAGCGAACCGTCTGGCATCGAATTCGCTCCTGGAAGCCGTCGTATGTGGCCGCTGGACAGCCCAGCATTGGCGCAACAACCTCCAGACCGAGGGCGTGGCGGCGAGCGCACCATCTTGGCTGCATCCCGTGACACGGATTCAGCCCGATCCGGTGGTGGCCGAGGTTCGAGCAATCATTTCTTCCGCGGCAGGAGTACTGCGCGATCAGACTGGCCTGAGTCTGGCACTGGCCGATCTTCGCCCGTTGCAACACCACGATGCCGGTCTCGTCGCGTTCCTCCTCGTCGAAGCCGCGTTGCGGCGTCGCGAATCCCGTGGCGGGCATACTCGCACAGACTTTGCCGAAGCCAGCGAACCGCCAGCTCATCTCCTGATCCCGGGCCGGTCGGTCTCGCTGGTCACTGTTGAACCGATTGGAGCCGTGGCGTGAGGTCTTTGCCCCGCATTGTGATTGAGCCTTTAGTTCGCGCTGCCCTGCTCGAAGATCTGGGACGAGCAGGCGATGTCACCACCGATTCGGTGATCAGTACCGATCAGCGGGCCACCGTAGCGCTGGTGGCCCGCGAACCTGGCGTGGTGGCTGGTGGCGATTGCGCACGTCTGGCTTGGGAGCTCCTGGACCCACGAGTTGAGATCCGCGATTTCCTCCCCGATGGGTCACGGGTCCACCCGGGTGCCGTGATCGGGGTGGTTGCGGGCCCGGCGCGAGGCCTCCTCAGCGGCGAACGCACCGCGCTGAACTTCATGGGGCACCTTTCGGGTGTCGCAACCGGTGCGGCCTCCATCGCTGATGCCATCGCGCATACCAAAGCGAAGGTGGCTGATACCCGCAAGACCATCCCGGGGCTGAGGGCGCTGCAGAAGCATGCCGTGGTTGCCGGGGGCGGCTCGAATCACCGGTTCGGGCTGGACGATGCGGTGCTGATCAAGGACAACCATGTCGCGGTCGCGGGCGGAATCACGGCTGCGGTCAACGCAGCCCGAGCCCACGTCGGCCACTTGGTCAAAATCGAGGTTGAGGTCGACACTTTGGAGCAGCTTTCCGAGTTGGTTGCTCTTGGCGCCGATGCCGTGCTGCTCGACAACATGGGCCCCGACATGCTGCGCGAGGCGGTTGCCTTGGTTGATGGGCGGATGATCACCGAAGCCTCCGGGCGGATCACTCCTGAT
>CAYWIN010000199.1:0-3821 GCA_964458365.1 uncultured Propionibacteriaceae bacterium | reverse complement strand
CAACTTGCGGCACGCGCATTCGGCTCGTGGACGGTTGAGGGCAATGTCAATCCCGAACACGCCAGCCTGACCGCAGACACTCCCAAGCATTGGCTGATTGACCGGCCAGCCGCCGTCCAAGCTGATGTGCGACTCGGCGATTTCGGCATCGACCGCACCGACGCACGTTGGGCAGACCTTCAGGTGGCCAATGTCGTCTTGGGCGGAATGTTCCTCAGCCGACTCAACCGCGTCCTTCGAGAAGAACGGGGCTACACCTACGGCATACAACTCACCAACCAGGCCATGAGAAACGGCGGGTTGCTCTCCGCCCACGGCGCCTTCCGCACCGAGGTCGCCGTCGAAGCGGTCAACCTCGCTGCGCAACTGTTGGACGTCGCGCACGAACCGCTCACTGCGGACGAAACCAGCAAGGCCGTGCGCTACATCCTCGGCAGTGCACCACTGCGGTACTCGACCGCTCAAGGTGTCACACAGGCTTTGGGTGGACTGGTCGCCGCAGGCCTAAGCGCAGAGTTCATCAACTCCCAGGCGTACGCCCTCAGCCAGGTCACTGCCGCCTCCGCGACGGAAGCTTTCGCCGAACTACTCCCCCACAATCGGCTCAGCCTGGTCATCGTCGGAAACGCCGAAGAGCTCAGTGGGCCGCTGGCCGACTCCGGATGGGCGCCGGAACGTCACCAGCTCTAGCCTCCAGCTTTACTCATCGCAGACGCCACCGCAGCCTTCGCGATCCCGATCTGCTTCTGATACTCCGCCAGATTGCCATTTCGCATGGCAGCATCCGCGGCATTGAACGCGGCCAAAGCCCGTTTCATGTCCGCCTGTGCTGCCGCTGGCAAGCTGGTCGTCGTACCCGGAGTGGTCGGTGTGCTCGGCTTCTGGGTGGTCTTGCCGTTCTCGCCGGTCGACGCCCCCGCGTCTCCGGAGAACACCTGGTCGAGCGCATCCTGCAAGGTCGTGCCGATGCCCACGTACTGCCCGAACCGCACCGCAACGAAACGCAAGGCCGGGTACGACCCACTGCCAGACTGGCGCATGGTGTAGATCGGCATCACGTAGAGCAAGCCGCTGCCCATTGGAAGGGTCAGCAGGTTGCCGTACCGGGCTTCGGCCGACCCTTGATTGGTGTACGAGCGCAACAGGTCGGCAAAGTTCTTGTCGGTGGTCATCGCGTTGAAGGTTTGCCCGGGACCGTCGACTTGATGCGTGCCCGACATTCGAAGAACCCGCAGCTTGCCGTAATTCGGACTGGTGGCTTCGGCGACTACTGACAGGTATGAGGCGAGGTTCGAACGGTCCTTGGGCACAAAGACCGCCGTCTGGCTAAACACCGCAGACTTGTCGCCTGGCCACTTGATCGACAGATAGTAAGGCGGCTCAAGTCCGGCCTGGGCCTGACCCGCCGTCTGCATCCCACTGGCCGACCCCTTGGTTGGATCGGCCGGAACCTGCCACATGTCTGATTGCTGGTACCACGCGTTGGCGTCCGTCATGTGGTAGCGGGCGAGCACCCCGCGCTGCACCTTAAACAGATCTTCGGGGTAACGCAGATGGGACATCAGCCCAGGGCTGATCGCGTCTTTCGGCTTCACGACACCCGGGAAGGCTTTCTCGTAGCTGCGAAGGATCGGATCGTCGGGCTCCCAGGCGTACAGCTGCACCGAGCCATTGGCCGCATCCACCACAGCCTTCACCGAGTTGCGCATGTAGTTGACGTTCTTGTCGGCCTGCGCGCCCACCAAAGCGCTGTCGGCATCTGTCGTCGCCGCACGCAGCGATTGGCGCTGACTATTGGGGTATTTGTCGCTCAAGGTGTAACCATCCACGATCCACACCAAACGAGAGTCGACCACAGCCGGATAGATGTTGGAGTCCAAGGTGAGCCATGGTGCAACTTGGGACACCCGTTCCTTCGGAGTCCGGGCGTACAGCACCTGGGATGCGGAGCTCACTCGGTCCGACAGCAGAAGATTCAGATCCATGAAGTGAGTTGCGTACAGCAATCGATTAAACAGATTGCCCACCGGGACTCCGCCAGGGCCGCTATAGGTGTTGTACGTCTCACCACCGGTGGCGCTACCACCAGGGGTATCAAGCTCGATCGGGGCCTGACCTGGGACTCGTCCCACGACCGCGTAGGCGTCGCTGTTCTCACCGAAGTAGATCCGTCCCTCGTAAGAGCCCAATTTGCCCGAAGGCGGAAGGTCCCCATCGATCCAGACCGGGTCCCCGGCAGCGCTTCGACGGTTTCCGTATGCGGCCACCAGGCCGTAGCCATGGGTGTACACCGTGTGGACGTTGTTCCAGCTGCGATCAGGCAGCCTCGTCTGGTCCAGTTCACGGGCGGCCACAACCGCGTCGGTCTCGACCCCGCCGATCACGTACCGGTCCACGTCGAGCGCACTGGGGAAGGAGTAATACCCCTTTACCTGCTGCAACTGGTCGAATGTCGTGGAGACCACATCGGGATCAATCAGCCGAATACCGGGCAGCGCTTCCGCATCTTCTTTGAGCTGGCCTGGGCGTACCTGAACGACTGCGTTGTAGTCGGTAACCTGGGTGTCTTGGATATTAAACGCCCGACGAGTCGCCTCAATATTGGCCTGAATGTAGGGCCGCTCTTTGTCGGGTTCGTTGGGAAGCACTTCGAAAGAGCGCACCACTGCCGGGTAGATCATGCCCAGGATGATCCCGGACACCACCATGAGCACTAACCCCGTGGCCGCCAGCGTCGCCTTCTTCAAGAAACCGTTGGCGAAGAACAACCCGGCACAAATGAACGAGATCACGGCGACGACCAGTTTCGCTGCGATGCGCGCATGGTCATCGGTGTACTGCATGCCGGTAAGCAGGCTGCCGTTCTCCACCAACACGCCATAGCGTCCCAGCAACTGGCTGACCCCGTAGAAGATCAGCAAGACACCAGCCAAGACCGACAGGTGAAGCCGAGCAACGCTGCGCTGGCCGTCGTTGACCTTGCGGCCCACCACCAAGGCACCGGTGACAAAATGGACCGCGCCCGAAGCCACCAAAGCGAAAAGCGTCGCCGACATCAGGAAAGAAAGCACGTCAGACCACACCGGGTACTCAAAGATATAGAAGCCCACATCGGCACCGAAATAGGGATCAGCAACCCCGAACGGGGTCCGGTTCCACCAGGCCAAATACTGCGTCGACTGCGCAGCAGCACTGATCCCAGACATCAGCCCCAGAAAGACCGACGGCACCAGAATGACCAGCAGGCTGTTGCGCTCAATCAGATCGCGGTACCGGTCAAGTATTGCGCTCATGCCGCGGCGCGGGTTGTGTGGACGCACGCGGAAGGCCAACCACATGTTTCCACCGACAACACCACCCATCAGCAGGAAGAAGACCACAAAGAGCAGCACCTGAGCGCTGAGTTGCGTGCCGAACACCTGTTCGTAGCCCACCGAGTCGAACCACAGTTTCGACGTCCAAATCTCGGTGAAAATTGCCCACACCACCATCAGTGCAACGAGTACCAAAAGAGTCGGAACCACCAAGCCTCGTCGGCTCGGATTTGTTGTTGTGCTCACTCCACACTCCTCAATGCGGCTCGCCCCCGAAGTCGGGAAGCCTTTCACTCAAATGTATGTGCCAGCGCCTCAGCCAAGACCGGCACAAGTTCCTTGCCGCCCAGCAACTCGCCTTCGGCATCGCGAACCCGAGCCACGCCGTGGTGATCTCCGTCTCGAGTTACACCCACAACGACGCGCAGATCAAGGCGGCGCGGATGCTTGGCGACCAGCTCAGCAGCTGCAGTCGGGTCGTCGGGCAGGTCAGCCTCAACATCTGCC
>CAYWIN010000198.1:0-3897 GCA_964458365.1 uncultured Propionibacteriaceae bacterium | reverse complement strand
AGCGTTCGCCTGAAAAGTGAAAGGTCACCGGTTCGATCCCGGTCCTGGCCACCAGCCGTTGACAAGGTGAAACGCCCTCGGGTTACCGGGAGCGTTTCACCTTTTCTCGGGCCATCGAGGCCCCACCACATCCGTTATTTGGTGTAACCAACGTTCTCCCATACCGGAACCCGAGCTAACCCCATCGAACCGATATTCGCCAGCTTCACTCGGACACCGACTGGCGCTGGACGCTGATAAAGCGGCAGCGTATGCGCCGACTCCCAGATTGCACGCGCTGCCTCGTTGCCCAGCCCGTTCCTGCGCACCGGATCCATCTCTGTGTCGAGTTGAGATTCGACTTGAAGCACCCGCTCGATCTTGAGGCCAGCAACGTTCATTGGGGACGGAGTGAAGGCGCCGGCCGACACCGTCCCGCCATAGATCTGCCCGATACCCGACAACGGGTAGGCAGACCGCGACCAAGTGAACGACACCAAATCGAAAGATCCGCTGGTGATCACATCCATGTACTGGTTCGCAGGCACCGCCTTCTGAACAACATTGACGCCAATCTGCTTCAGCATCTGCTGCGCCTGCAACCCTTCATTCTTGGAGACCGGCTCGCTGAAGCTTACGAAGGTGACGTCAAGCTGCTTTCCGCCCTTTTCGCGGAACCCGGTCCGCGGATTCATCCTCCAACCGGGCCGATCCAGGAGGGATTTCGCCCTCTCTGGGTGATAGTCGAGTCCGGTCGCCACGGCTTCGTCCACATACCCAGGCTGTCCCTGCACGTAAAGGTTGTTGTTCAACGGCTCCTTCGGCCCCGGAAGGCCCGCCAAGTCTGACTGAGCGATCTGGGTGCGGTTCAGCCCCATCACGATCGCCTGTCGCACCCGTTGATCGCTGAGATTCGCCGAACGCGAGTTGAACGTCATCTGGCGATAGCTGAGATCCACCCCAACCCGGACCTCGGAATTGGTGGCCTTGGTGGCCTGGGCGTAGCCGGCCGCATCCGGGCCAATGTCGTAATAGTCGATTTCCTGATTCGCAAAAGCGGCAGCCAGCGCGTCTGGCGGCAGAAGCTTCCAAGTGATCTTGCTCAACAAGGGCTGGGCGCCCCACCACCGCGGGTTCGGAGTCATCACGATGGCACCGCTGGTCTTGTCCCAGCGCGAGACCACGAACGGGCCGCTGAAATACTTGGCCTGGTACACCCCCCAGCCCTTGTTAAACACGTCAGGGTTAGCGACGCCCTCAGCTCGCATCGGGCCGCTCGCAACCAGGCCAGTCCAGTCGGGATAGGTGGACGAAAAAGTGATGACGACCTGCAGCGGGCTTGTTCCTGCCGTGACCGACCGGACCCGATCCCATCCCGTCGAGTTGGCGACGGCAAAGTCTGGATTGCTCCCGTTGAGCGCCTTCCAGGTTGCCACCCAGTCGCTGGCGTTGATCATCCGCCCGTCGTTCCACACCGCCTTGGGGTTGAGATCCAAAGTGACCACAAGTCGCTTCACACCATCAGCACCGGTCACGACCTCGGGACGTGCACTGTGCAAATAGTTCGCGTTCATGGTGGCTTGACCGCGTCCGTCGTACTCGTAATAGGTCGGTACGAGCGGCGACAAGGCAAAAACGATGCCCTGATCGGCACTCGCACTGGCGGGATTCCACGATTGGATCGGGCTGGTCAGAGCAGCGGAAAGCTCGCCGGAAACAAGCTGCGAGCGATCCTGCGGGTTGATATCCCAGGTGAGCGAGGTACGCGATCCAACCGCACCCGGAACGCTCGCGGGACCAGCGCACCCGCCGAGCAACGCCGCAGTCGCCACCAGAAAGGCGGCCATCCTGAGCTTCGATGCCCTCACGTGTCCTCCGTAATACAACGAACGCTAGGCTTCGTCGCCCTGCAGATGACGATCACCCAGCGCCTACTTCGTACGCTACTGGTTTCTCCAGCCCGCACACCAGCTAACGCGGTAACAACCTGTTGACGAATGCCATTCGCTAATCCAATCTCTCCCGCCCTCAGTCGAGCGGGAAGTGGCACGCCACATAGTGATCTCCTGCACGGACTTGGGGATCCGGTGATATTTCGACACACCTCGCACGCTGCCCGTCGGACCCAGCAAGATACCGGTCACAGCGCGAACGGAACGGGCATCCGGGTTCCGTTGAAGAAATGGCTGACATTTCACCGCGAAGGACAATTCGATCTCGATTTCGCTCCAGAATCGGATTCGGAATCGGCGAAGAAGAAATCAGAGCTTGAGTGTAGGGATGAGCAGGGCGATCAAAAACGGTACCGGTAGGCCCCACCTCAACGATTCGTCCCAGATACATCACCGCGACGCGATCTGAAAGCTGATCGACGACTGCCAAATCGTGCCCGACAAGGAGATACGACAGCCCGAGCCGTTCTTGAAGCTCCCTCAACAAGGCAAGGATCTCGGCCTGCACCGTGACGTCCAGCGAGGACACCGGCTCGTCGAGCAAAAGCAAACGCGACCCATTGATCAATGCCCGTGCAATCCCGACACGCTGACGTTGTCCCCCCGAAAGCTGAAGCGGATAGCGATAGGCGAACTCCGCGCCCAGCCCGACCATTGCCAACGCTTCACGCACCCGCGCGCGACGTTCACCTGCCCCCAATCGCTGGCCGTGCAACGGCTCAGCGACGATGTCCGCCACCGCCATGCGGGGATCGAGCGCCGACATGGGATCAGAGAAGACCGCCTGCACCACAGTCCGGAGTGCGCGGCGCTCCGACCGGCCCAGCGTCGCAGTGTCAGTTCCGAACACTCGAATCGATCCCGACTGCGGGCGGCGCAACTCCAGGATTTCCATCAAAGTCGACGTCTTCCCGCAACCAGACTCCCCCACCAGGCCCAACGTTCGGCCCGCCTTCAGTTCGAGATCGATCCCCCCGACAGCGGCCACAGTCCCCGTCCGGCGACGCCACCACTTGCCAGCGAATACCGGGTACTCGCGTCGCAATCCGTTCACCGACAACACGACCGTCTGATCGGGATGATCTAAGCGGATCGGACGAGAAGCGCGCAGCTGAGGAATCGACGCAAGAAGTCGTGCCGTGTAGTCAGAGCTCGGGTGATCAAATACCTGATGGACCTCCCCTGACTCAACTGCCGCACCGGAATGCAGCACCAAGACCTCGTCGGCCATTCGCGCGACGACACCCCAGTCATGGGTGATCAACACGATCGCCATTCCAAAGCGGTGCTGCACTTCACCCAAAATGGTCAAGACCTGAGCCTGAACCGTGGCATCAAGGGCACTGGTGGGCTCGTCAGCGATCAACACTCTGGGACGGTTCGCAATCGCAATGGCGATGGCGGCCCGCTGGGCCAGCCCCCCGGAAAGCTCATGCGGATAGGCGCGCACTCGATCCTGCGGATCCGGCACACCAACCAATTCCAGAAGCTCGACCGCCTGCTGCCAGGCGTCCGCCGCAGTCACCTGTTGATGGGCAGTGATCGTCTCAACGATCTGAGCACCAATCGAATACACCGGGTCGAGTGCGGATGCCGGGTCCTGAAAGATCATGGCCACGTCGCGACCACGCACCGCCGCCCATTCGGTGTCGGTGTGCGCGTTGCATTCCTGACCGACGATCTTGACCGACCCGGTGACCGCAGCGGCCGGAGGGAGAAGCCCTAACACTGCCAGCGCCAGGCTGGTTTTCCCTGCACCCGACTCGCCGGCGACGGCCAAGGTCCGTCCACGCTCAACGTCGAAACTCACCTGGTCAACGGCGGCGACCGGCCCGTCTTCGCTCGGAAACGTCACCGTCAGGTCACGAACCGACAACACCACCGGATCCTTCATGCTCGTCCGCCCGCCGACGAGGTCGGGTCCAGCGCATCCCGCAAACCATCACCGACGGCATTGACACACAAG
>CAYWIN010000197.1:0-3906 GCA_964458365.1 uncultured Propionibacteriaceae bacterium | reverse complement strand
GTTGAGAAGGTGCAAGATCGTGTCCGCCAACACGCTGCTATCGAGCCAAACATGGCTCGGTCTCCGTAAAGCCGCCGCCGCGGTTGCCGGCCTTGTGGTGTCTGTGACAGGTGTGTCGGGCACGGTTATCGCGTGGGGGCAACACGCCGAGCAGGCCATTGCTGATCGGTTATCCCCGGTGAACATCGTGGCGGCTCCGGCGGGCGACGCTCAGCTGTCGGATCACGAATCTGGCTCCACTGCTGCGCGATTGGGTGATCGTGCGGTGTCGCAGGGACTTCCACCGGGGCATTCGGCCTACTTCGGCTATGTGATTTCGCTGGCTCGCGGTGAGGCCGCGCAGGTGGCCGTTCGTAGCGACGCCCCCGCGTCGAATGCACGCTACCTCAGCTACGAGGTGCGGAGCGTTCCGGATGCCACCACGTGTCGGTCGTCTTGGGCCGCAGGCAAGATCATTGTCGCGAAACGTGCGGTGGGTGTCGATGCCAGTCAGGCCGTTCCCATTTCACGAGGCAGCGACCTGCAGTTGTGCATCAAGGTCACGCTGGCCGATGGTGCGACCGCTGTGCACACCGAACCCTTGAACTGGAAATTTGTCGCTGAACCGGTGGGATAGCCCGGTAGATCGGTGCGGTTTGAGGGAATTTCTACGTCCCCTTTTGGGTGACAATTTATTTTGTTAAATGTCCCCCTTTTGGGTGACTGATTCCATTTCAAAATGTCACCCATCGGGGTGACCGTGGTATTGGTGTAGGAATGGGGCCGCATTGTGTGGCTGCCGGCGTCACGGTCCTAACTTTGGGTGACAAGGGGGGACGGTGTCACTGGCCGGGGTTAATCAGGGTTAAGGAATGTCTGCAAAACGTGCAGCAGGTTGCATTTTGCGTTGCATTTCGTGAATGTCAACCAGTACCTTCATTGGTGGTGACTCATTCAGCACAGTTAGGGACCCCCCAAAGAAAGGCATCGACATGCGAAATACCAGCACTGAGACCGGAGAGAACCGGGATCGTCGCCGCAAGGTGGCAGCAGTACTGGCAGGTGGACTAGTGGTTGGCGTCGGCACGATGGCCACCCTGGCAACATGGAACTCGGCCGAATACGCCTCGGGTACATTCACCGCAGGCAAGTTCAACCTCCAGGGCAGCGTGGACCAGACCGCTTTCAGCGACTACGAATCGGCCCCAGGCGCAGGCCTCAGCTTCTCCACTCCCGTGAGTGCCCTCACCCCAGGCGACACGGTCTACGCGGGCTACGCCTTGCGTTTGGATAAGAACTCCTCGAACGCCGGGGCGGTTGTGGTGAGCGCTCAGGCTGGAACCGGCGACGTATCCAACCTGACCTACTCGCTGTTCACCACGAACGCCAAGGGCTGCTCGGATACCAGCACGATCGTCACCAAGGTGGTTGCCGACGGCACCGCAGTGGGCACTGTGGGAAGTCCGACCACGTTCACGGTTGCGAAGCCTTCTGGTGGCTCTGACGGGGCACCGGTCTACTTGTGCTTCAAAGTGACTGCCGGCTCGAGCCTCCAGCAGGGCCAGACGGGCACGGCTACCTGGAAGTTCACCGCAACCTCTGTGTGATCGTCCGCGGGGATGACACCCGGCCGATCGCCTCTCTCCTGAGGTGTCGGCCGGGATATCCCCTCCAGTAGGACAGGAACCCTCTCATGTCCACAACACAGATTCGGGTCAACTCTGACGCGCCAGCATCGCGTTCGATACGGCGGAGTCCGTGGCACATCCTGCGTCAAGGTTTCGTCGACGTCGCGCTGTGGATCGTCGGTGTCATTGGTTTGCTCAGCTTGGTGGCGGCCATCGTTGCGCAAATCGGTGGGTATTCCATCGTCCTGTTTTCGACAGGTTCAATGTTTCCGACGATCCCAGCCGGCTCGGCGTCCCTCGTGCAACGGATACCTGCGCGTGAGATTCACGTTGGCGACGTGGTGACCGTCGAGCGTCATAACGCCCTACCGGTCACACACCGAGTGATCTCCGTCGAAGCCCAGGGTGACCTTCCGAACGCCTTCGTGATCAGACTGAAGGGCGACGCGAACACTATCGAGGACGCAAACCCGTATCAGGTCACCGAAGTTCGTCGCGTGATCTATTCGGTGCCCGGCGTCGCTGCACTCATCAGTCGGGTGCGCGAACCGTGGGTGGTTGGGGGGCTGACCGCAGTGGCGGCGCTCCTCGTCACCTGGGCTTTTTGGCCGAGTCGTCGCAGAGCTCCCGAACGGGCCGCCGTCGACACGGGCTCACAAGACCAGATCGAGACAACGGAACAATCTGAGGGGACGTCGTGACCGATCGTTGCCGCACCCATCGAGCCGGACGCCTGCGAGGCGGACCCCGGTCGATCGTGTGGTGCTGCCCGATCATCGCGACTCAGGGACTGGCCGTCACCGGAGTGCTGGACGGTGTTGGCCTTGGCGCCGCAAGCCGTTATGGCTCGTGGCCCGGCCGGGAGGTGGCACAGTGAAGAGGGATCTGCGCCGCCTCCCGGCATTCACCAGTCGTTTCCGTCAAGGCGGTCGGCGGGCCGCAGCGTTCGGACTCGGATTGTTGGCCTTGGTGACCATGGTGTGGCAGCAAGAAGCGACCATGGCAGTCTTCGTTGACCGCGAATATGCATCAAGTAGGTTCTCGGCATCCTCGTTGCCCGACATCACGCCTCAGCTGACTCCTGGCTACGGCAAAGTCGATGCGTCTTGGTCGGCTGCGAACGGGGCCTGGGCCGTGCCGCAATACCGCACCGACTGGGCGGTGAATCCGTCCGGCGCCGGTGCCGCAAACTTCTACACGGGCCCAGCGACCAATGCGACGCTGGCGAAGAGCGCGGCGGGCCAAACCTCGCGTGCTTTGCTCTTCACCGACGTGGCTGCAGGGGCGACGCACGCGTGCGGAATCGCCCGCGGTCGGGTCTTCTGCTGGGGCACGAGCGCCCCCGGCGGTCTGGGTTTGGGCGCAGTGACATCCAGCAGCTCCCCCCAACTTGTTGGCGGCGTCCTCGCGGGCAAAGAAGCCGTCGAAGTGAGTGCCGGCACCGACACCACCTGTGTGCGCACCGTGGATGGGCTCGCGTACTGCTGGGGGGAGGGGAGCTCGGGGCAACTGGGTAATGGTGCGTCGATGGATTCCTCCGTTCCTGTCGCGGTGAACGATTTGGCCAATGTGACCAGCATCAGTGTGGGCTCTACACATGTGTGCGCGGTGGCCGACAAGAGCGCGTTCTGCTGGGGCAATGGCGCTTACGGAAGTTTGGGAAACGGCGACAAGAACAACCGGTCTGCGCCGACATACGTGTCTACTGCGGGGTTGCTGTCCGGACGGACCATCTGGGATATCGCCGCAGGCGATACACACAGCTGCGCGGTGGCCGACGGCCTGGCGTTCTGCTGGGGCCTCAACGCCAACGGGCAACTGGGCAATACCACCAACACCGACGCGCTGACGCCCGCAGCCGTGTATACAGGCGCGGCATTGCTGGGACGTGTGGTCACCCAGATCAGTGCGGGAGCCGCCCATAGTTGTGCGGTGGCCAACAGCCAGGCCTTCTGTTGGGGAGCGAACACGTACGGACGCCTGGGCGACGGGACAGCATATAACCGGACATCTCCGGTGGCTGTCGTTGATGCTGTGATGACCGGGAAAGTGACCGACATTTCGGCTGGCAGCACGCACAGCTGCGCCGCGGCTGGGAACAAAGCGTATTGCTGGGGGTATGGCGGATCTGGTGCTCTCGGCGATGGCACGTCATCCACTCTCTATTCGCCGGTGCTCACCGTGGGAACGAACACCGGACGCACCGTGACCAAAGTGTCGGCCGGAACGAACTTCTCCTGCGGGACGGGAGACACTCCTGCTGCTTGTTGGGGTGCCGGGTTACTTGGGCAGATCGGCA